>JAGVFV010000042.1 GCA_020057445.1 archaeon
GTCATCCTCCTGTCGGAGGTCACGCTCGATATCTGCAAGCGCCTCATCGATCTGGTCCTCTGTCACAGGACGCTTCCACACCGCTTTCTGCAAACCTGTGCGCACCTTTTCTCTGTCAAAAGGCTCGCGCTTGCCGTCCTTCTTGAGCACGGTCAATGGGACTGATTCTATGCGCTCATACGTGGTGAATCTTTTTTCGCACTTGAGGCATTCCCTGCGCCTCCGTGTCGCATCAGCGACAAAACGGGACTCAAGGACCTTTGTCTCCTCCTGATCGCAATACGGGCATTTCATCATCTACCTCGCTTTTTCCCCCACACCCACGAACATCACTGTTGGTCAGGCCGAGTTGGCCACGACACCACGGATAGCGTCTCTCTCACTCGTGAAACATCAAATGTGGTGTTTTTGGAGATTAAGAAGTATTTAAGCTTTTCTGTAGTGAAGGATAGATGTTGGCAGATATGGATTTCAACTGTGAAAAAAAGCATGATGCAGTTCAATTCTCAAACAGCCACACCTGGATCCTTTCCCGTGGCGCTTTTTCCTTATTGTACTCTGCCAAGGAAACAAGGAGAGAGGGAAGCATGTGCGCATGCACGCCGTATTTCATCATGTTATCGTTCTTTGTCTTGGTAAAGCCAAGCTTCGAGAGGTATGCTCTGCTTTCAGAATTCGACTTTCCGGACGTGATGATGCGAAGCGGACTGAAAGAATACTTCTTCCGCTGTTCTTCCTGCAGATCCTCGTACAATTCCCGATGCTCGCTTCTGATGACCCGCAGGATCTCTTTTTCCCCTGCGAGCACCTTCTCGTGATCAGCATGGATTGCACTGACAAGGGATTGCGCGATGTATGCCTCCTCTGTCAGCGAAGAGAGGTCAGATGCCTCTTTAATATCTGCCTGCGAAAAACCAAGCACTGAGTGATCGGTCTTCGCAAGGTACTTTGCCTTGTCGAGCAGGCCATCGCCTATCACATCGGAGACAGGTATAGACCCGACGATGCCTTGCGCCGCAGCATAGACCGCCCGCGCATCGATGTATTCTTTGGAAGATATCTTGTCAATATTGCACTCATGCACGACAGCAAGACCGTTGCTGAGGAAAGCGACTGTCTTCCCCTGATTGTCCTGATACGCCGCGAGTGCATCTTGCACGTGCTTTTCCCTGATGTCCACGCCAGGAAGCGTGTAATGCAGCGACCTCTTCTCCTGCAGGAGCTCCCCCGCGACCCTGTTGAACGCTGCTTCAGCCTCTTCTAGCTTTTCCAGTCCTTTCGACGTCATCATCTTCAGACCTTGCATGCGGCTGATCCTGTTCCTTGCCGTCGGTTCAAGCAGCAGGTACGGGTTCCCGAGGTCTGCATGGACAGCAGTTATACGTTGCTCAACCTCTCCTGCCATCGGAAACATATTCTCGGCGATGGATTCCAGGCGCTCGAGGATCTCTCGAAACCTGTAGGAAGGCTCAAGCGCCACCGCATTTCCTTCTATAGTCTCATCGGGAAGCTCTGAGAGGTTCTGCGTCCATCTTTTCGAGACCATACGCACGAAATCATGGTCAGAATAGGCCAAGTGGTTCCTGCTGTAGAGCGCCCATTTCTTCTGTGAGAAATCCCTGATCCTCTGCGGAAGGTCTGTTGAGAGGATCCTTGCCTTTGCGAGCGACTCTGCTTCGCGCACCAATCCGACAAGGTCATAGCCTCTTTTCTTGAATTCCGAAAGTGCCTCCTTGTTCTTATCCAGGCGGACCTGTCTCACTCCGCCTTCATACACCGCATGGATCGCGAAAAGGTCACGGTAGGGAATCCTGTGCTCTTCAGAAAAAATGGCCTTGTCAGGGATTTCCTCGTGCATGAATGCCTCTATCCTCTGGAACAGCCCGACTGTCGCATACATGCGCAGTTGCGAAGGTGTTAGCGCATTCATCTCCCGGGCATGATAGATCTCTTCGACGATGTCACCTGCGATGTTCCTCCAGCCGCCGGTTGTCCGCGACAGGACTTCGTTATACAGGATAATGCGCTTTCCAAGAGACGGGGTGTAGAGCGCCGCCTTCTGCTCCTCGACAAGCTCATGTATCAGCGGACTTGCACCTTCCTTGACCATGGTATCGAGCATGCCAAACCAGCCCCGCTTTGGCTCTGCAATGGATGTCGCGATCGTCACGTCATGGTATTGGCCTGCCTTTTCCATGAGCCTACCGATCTCACGCCAGTACCTGGCGTCGAGCTCACGGTATTTCTCCCCATGCTCTTCGAGGATTGTCTCTGCCT
The DNA here is from genome assembly GCA_020057445.1 of archaeon. Taxonomy (GTDB): domain Archaea; phylum Nanobdellota; class Nanobdellia; order Woesearchaeales; family JAHJEM01; genus JAHJEM01. The sequence goes on from JAGVFV010000042.1 coordinate 2,278, forward strand.
CTTTTAACGCGCCCCTTCGCACGCGGTCATCCTTCAGGCCAAGGATGAATTCGTCAAATTCATGTAGGCGCTGCCTCTCCCTCGCAGAAAGGCTCTTTGCCAAAGGCTCTGTCTCTGCAATCTTTTTTCCTGCCGCAGAGATATACTCTTCAAGGGCAGCATGCTCCTCTGTCCCCTTTTCCGGCACAAGTGACGTGAGGAGGGTCTTATAACAGTCAAAACCCATGGTGAATAACTGCCCTGTGCCAGGATCCTTGAGCAGCAACAATGCATTCGGCTTCTCAGGGCAGACAAAGCACTTCCCCCGCTCGCCGACAGTGAACTGCTCCTGCACATTCTCTTTCGAGAACCCCTGCATACGCCGATAGAAGTCAGCCTCGCCAAAAACTGTCATGACGGTCTTGATGGAATCAAGGGTGCGCGAACTCCTCCGAAGGTCGCTGATCCGCTGGATCATGAAGCTGTCCAGAATTCCGTCCTTCACCAGCGGGGCATCCATCCCTGCGATCAGCAGATACAGCACGTACTCGCGGGTCAGCAGCTTTTCTGGAGCCACCCCGTTTGTCAGGTTGGCATGGACATCATGTGCAAATGTGACTGCGTCTGTCGATAAGTTCCCCTGCTTTGCCGCTTCAAGAATCCGCTCGGCAACATTATCAAGTTTATCCTCTAATCCTGCCATCTGCACACCCCTGACGCTATCTGCTTATTTAAGCTTGTGTTGTATAGCTGCTCCCAAGTCAGGAGGTAAGCTTTCAAAATATATAAACCTTCCAGTCAGAAGTATGTGCATAACATCCTAAGGTCAAAATTCAATAAATTGAGAGTATCGAGAGCGTCGCGAGGGGTCGCCCCGCTGGGAAACGAAGTTTCTCAGCGTCATAGGAACAAAGA
>JAGVFV010000028.1 GCA_020057445.1 archaeon
CAGGTACACGTCATTCCATTTTCCGCAAGGGATGATAGTGCTCAACGACTGCCTGATAATCCTCGAATGGCCGCAGCGATCGACTGCAATAAGGATCAAAAGCAGGAATATGGCTGAGAAATACAGGACATTCTTCTACGACATTTACGAAAAGGCCCAAATATGAAATTATTCATAATGTACTATTCTTGTTTGGAAAGCTATGCGGGAAGGTCATTTGAGTCAAGTGAGATGAGGTCCTAAGGCAGCAAAAGATCACATCTTCACAAGAACGATCTCGATCGTGGAGACCCTGACATCCCTTCCTTCTGTGTTCTTGAATTCTTCTGAGTCGATGAGGATGTCCTTGATCTTTATTTGGTCTTTGAGAAATCTTTTCCGGGCGACCTCGACGATGTCGACTGCACGGGAGATGAATTTCCCCCGTGCCTTTACAAAGACCTCTTGTGCGCCCTTCGTGGTGAACTGGACGACAACGCTCGTCACATAATTCATGAAGGGTTTTCCCCCGATGAATATTGAGTTGTCCTCGTTCATGATTGTGCTTTTTTAAGACGGGTAAGATAGCCTGCGATCGCGTTTCGCATCTTTTTGGAGTGGTAGATGGTCACGTCATCGATCAGTTTCTTGTTCGTGGCAAAATCAGTGGAGAGCCTGTCGTTGAATCTTTCTTCGATCTTGAATGTGGTCGCTTTGATGAGTTTGGTCTTGATTCTTCCCATGGGTAAGTCAGCTCCTATGGCTGTTGTTAATCCGAGAACGTTTATAAAGGTTATGGCTTTGTTGAAAACTTCGCCTTCGGCTCAGCCTTTGCCATCTGGCTCGCGTCAGATATTCCGTCGATGGTCGACGTTCCCCGGATGGGGCAGGTCCCCCTTGTCGACGAGAATATGTGAAACTTACGACGCTCACCGGGATGATGGCAAAGGGACTTTCCAACAAAGCCAAAGGTTATCCTTATATAGTAAACGGCATAAGTTTCTTATACGATTTTGCGTCGTTTACTATATAGTGAAGGACACAATTTATAACTTTTTTCTGTCCTTTACTTATATGTCGGTATAATCTCCGAATCGGATTTGGCCCTTGTATGCGGTTAAGAAGTCCATCAGAGCGGGTCTCGATCCTTTGAGCCGCGTTTCCAGGTCGACCTCGACGATACGTCTTCCTTGTCGTGCCTGGACGTGTTCAACGCTAACAATGTGGTCGTCAACAACATCCTGGTGCGCGATGGTCCATCCTTGCCTGTTGGTAAGCCCCACCTGTGGTGTGCGCGCTTCAAAATAGACTCTTGGTCTGATTGCGTCAGGCACAATTGTCCGCGAATGAGCCCAGTCATTGCTTTCTCCTGTCCGGGCATATTCTGCAATACATAGCTCGTCCTGCCCTTCTTCTCTAATGCTGATCTTGTCCTTTCCTTCGGTTGTGATGGAGATTCTCATGTGGTAACCTCTTCAAGAGTATTATGAGGAGAAATGCAATCAGATATATAAATGTTGTTTTTTACAACTCTTCAATAGTAACAAATAGAAACATTTATAAATAAGTCCATCTCACACGCATTAAAAGAGGCGAGTTATTGCTTAATCGGGGCCTCTCATTCGTTCCGCGTGGAACTAAAGGGTCCCCACTTTTTTCTAAGATATGATGCAAGAAGTCAGGAGAGTTCAAGAAGCAATTTCATGACAACCTGCTCCTGATTTGTATTTCTCGGCAGGGATATCCCTGCGCCAAAGAAATTTCTCAATAGCCGTATGCGTTGCAGGAAGTAGATCAATTCTCTCGTCGTCATGCCTCCCGGGAGAGACAAAAGGGAAGGGGTTGATTCTTTGCCTGTGAATGCAGGATCGAGCACGTCAAGGTCGATCGAGATGAAGAGCTGGGGGAATCGGAGGGAGTTTGCCATGACCGCGTCGCAGGTCTCCCGAATGCCATTCACGCTGATCTCTTTCATGGAATATGTAGTGATCTTTCTTGCCGAAAGCATTGCTTTCTCATGCATGGTCATGCTTCTTGTGCCGGAAAAAATCAGGGGATGATCCTCTTTGAGCAAAGAGAGCCTTCCTGAGAATGAGAGTATGGCGCATGCGTCTGGAAGTGCGGGGATAGAATCATTGACAAGAAGGAACGGCGAGTCAAGGCGCAGCCCATCATCATACAGGTTCACGTCGAACACAACTGGCTTTCCTGATTCGTTGACCTGATCCTTAGGCAAGATGCCTTGGAGATGCGATGCGTCAGGAGAGAGATAGAGCCTCATTTCGCTTTTCCCTGTTTTTTCACCTTGTCTATCGCTTCTTGGACTGTTTTTTCGTCGGCAAGATAATAATGCCGTATGGGCTTGAGGTTGTCATCAAGTTCATAGACAAGCGGGATTCCTGTAGGGATGTTGAGTTCGGTGATCTCATTTTCTGGGATGTTGTCAAGGTGTTTTACGATCGCGCGTATGCTGTTGCCGCTTGCAGAGATAAGTATCTTATTGCCCTTCTTTATTGATGGTGCTATGGTTTCTTTCCAGTATGGCAAGACACGAGCGACAGTATCTTTTAGGCATTCTGCAAACGGCAGGTCTTGCCTCGGGATGTCTTTATAGAGAGGGTCATTTCCTGGCCAGCGCGGATCTTCTTTTGTCAGGAGAGGTGGCTGTGTTGCATAGCTTCTCCTCCAGATGTGGACCTGTTCTTCGCCGTATTTTGCCGCTGTCTCTGATTTGTTGAGTCCTTGGAGCGCGCCATAGTGGCGCTCGTTGAGTCGCCAGGAGTGTTCCACAGGAATCTTAACCAGGCCAAGATCTTCAAGGACTATCCGGAGGGTGTTAATGGCTCGTTTGTGCATATTGCAATACGCATGGTCGAACGTGAACCCTTTTTCTTTCAGCGCTTTTGCCGCATTGTGGGCTTCCTGTTTTCCTTTTTCTGTCAGGTCGACATCTGTCCAGCCTGTGAACCTGTTTTCTGCGTTCCATGTGCTTTCTCCGTGGCGCAATAGGACGATAGTATACATCAAAATCACCTGCCCATTGGACTGGAGTTCTGGTATTAAAAGCTTGTGAAAAGCTTTTATACTAGTGGCGATTGTCAAATTGTATGTCCTCTTTTTCGACCATCGACATCACATCGAGAAGGGAATATTGGTCTTCGATGTATACGGATCCTCTGATCGCTGGCGTGCTTCTTTCGAGGACTGAGATTGATGCGCAGATGAGCAGGCTCGCGGTTCAGCTGAATGAGGATTATGCCGGAAAAAAGGTCACTATTGTTCCTATCATGCTCGGAGGCATGATCTTCTGCTCTGATCTTGTCCGTAAACTGTCATTGGATATGATCATTGATCCCATATCCATCCATAGTTATAAAGGAACAGAATCGACAGGATCATTTGAAGTGTTGTTAGAGCCGCAGCAGCCTATGGCAGGAAGGCATGTCCTTGTCGTCGAAGATATTGTGGATTCTGGGAAGAGCATCCAGTTTGCGAAGGAGTACCCGCAGAAGAAGGATCCCTTGAGTGTGAAGATTGTTGCTCTTTTTTCAAAGCCAGCGCGAAGAAAGATTCCTATCGAGGCGGACTATACTGGTTTTCTCATCCCGAACAGGTTTGTCGTCGGTTATGGTCTTGATTATGACGGCAGGTTTCGGGAGCTTCCTGACTTGTGCGTGCTGGACGAGTCCAAGTTATAAAGACGCTTGCAAGAGTAAGATTTTTAAATAGGTCTCTTCGTTGAGATGTCATGCTCGATTATGTCGCCTTGTTGAAGGAAGCCTTGTTCTTTCTTATCCTGATCAATCCTGTCAGCAAGGTCGTGATCGTGAACATGCTGCCGAAGGAATATAAGCCCGCTGCAAAGGGAAAGTTCCTGTTCAGGGCGAGCTTTGTCGCGTTCATCCTGCTTATCGTCTTTGCCATCGCAGGAAAGCTTATCTTGCAGGACTTGTTCAGGATTGACATCAATGCGCTGCGCATTGCCGGAGGATTTGTCCTTGCAGTGATCGGCTTCAAGGCGCTTGACAAGGGCATCTTCTTTCAGGTGGACCATCATAAGTCATTGTGGGATCTGGCGATCGTGCCTATGGCATCTCCCCTCATTGCCGGTCCTGCGACGATCACTGCGATCATTGTCAGCAGCAGTTCGAATGCTCCTCCTTTTGTCATCATCGCAATTACTGCCGCTATTCTCGCCAACCTGCTCATCATGTATCTTTCGCTTAGGTCAGGATGGCTCTTGAAGAAGTGGAACCTCATGGGCGCCTTGATCAGGATCATGGGACTTCTTGTCATGGCTATCGGAGTCGACATGATGATCACAGGGATAAAGCTGTTCTTCGGAATATAAGCCCAACATTTGTATTTGTTTAGCACCCTAAGGTCGAAACGCCTTCGGCGTGCTGATCCTGTCCGTCGCTGGGGGTTGCCCCCGTCGGGGAAGCAGGACCTTCGGTCTCGACGTCCTGCGTTTCGAAGGTGCTAAATAAATACCAACATTTAAATTCTCCAAGCAGGCGTTACGCTGTTCGGGGTGGTATTGATGAAAGTGCTCATTGTCATTGTTCTTGCTTTTCTGGTCGTTGGTTGTGACATCGCAGACCTCTTGGACATCGATCCTGAGATGGATAAGATCGTTGCTAAGAAGGATGCTGCCGCATGCATGAAGTTGGACGATGAGAACGGCGGACGGGTGGACCGCTGCCTTTCGAAGATCGCCGTGGCGCAGGGCAATAATGCCGCCTGCGAAAAGATCGACGATACGGGAAGGAGGAGCGGCTGTTATAACGATGTCGCAGTCGCCATCGGTGATGAGAATTCCTGCAGCCTGGTCGATATCAATGCACGTTCCTATTGCTATTCCAAGATTGCCGAGAATGAGGCTGATGAGGCCATCTGCAGCATGATCAAGACTGATGATCGGGGAAGCGATGACTGCTATACCCGCGTTGCCGTGGTGAAGCGGGATGAGGACCTCTGCGTGTGGGTCAAGGGAGAAGTGCCCCAGTATGACTGTTATACCAATGTCGCTGCAAAGGGCAAGTTCCGCGACCCGTGCGACAAGATCGAGAATAACGATGTGAGGAAGGAGCTCTGCCTGAAGGGCGTAGCTGTGGCAAGCGGTGATGTCAAGCTCTGTGCTGACATCTCGGCAGGGCAGACGAAGTATTCCTGCCTGCAGGAGGTCGCTGTCGCGTCAAAGAGCGCAGCTCCATGTTCTAGTCTTCCCGATCCCATGCGTGTCGACCTGTGCAAGATGCAGGTGGCGACTGCTGCAGGAAAGGTCTCCATCTGTGATGATGTGGGCCTGGAGAGCAGGAAAAATACGTGCTACGTGGATGTAGGCACGAGCATCAATGATCCTGCTGCCTGCGAGAAGGTGGTGAAGGATGCTGCCATGACTGATAATTGCTATGATGCTATCGCCCGTTCAAAGGATGATAAAAGCATCTGCTCGAAGATTGCTGATTTCAATAAGAAGAATACGTGCTGGACTGATATTGAAGGATAAGAATAGAAAAAAAAGAGTGAAAAAAAGTTTATCCGCATTCGCCTGCGGGGACAGTGGTCGTTGCGACTGCTTCTGGCACTTTGTCACATTCTGCAGGTTTCTCATCGAATGCAGCGCAGATGCCTGCGAGGAATCCGTCAGGTGTGCGTGCTCCTTCGAAGGGTTCGCCGTTGATGAAGACTGTCGGCGATCCTGAGACATCGAGGAGGGTATTGAGCTCAAGCTCTGCCTTCACGATATCAAGTCCTTTGTCTTTCTCGCATGCGGCGATCGCGTCAGTGTCAAGCCCTGCTTTCTTGGCCACATCTTTCCAGCACGTGTCCGCGTTCTGGGCAGTGCATCCTGCATTCATGGCGAGCATGAATTCGAACATCTTTGCCGTGCCGTCTGTTGTGTAGACGCAGCGTTCGCGAATGTCCTGGTTGAGTTCCTGGATGCCGTGCATGCTGCAGTACTTGCTCTCGTTGTCGAGGCAGAATTGGCTTCCGCCGCCGTTATAATTGCTATAGATGACGAATCGTTCCTTGAAGTCTGCCTTGTCGCCAAGGATCTTCCATGCTTTTTCGACCGCCTCTTCTGCCTGGTTGCCGTATGGGCAGTAGCTCATGATGAAGAAGTCGATCTGCGGCTTGTCTCCGATGCCAAGCTTTTCCTTGGCTAGCTTCTTCTGGCTTGCAAGTGCGTCTTCTACTGCTTTTTGTTTTTCCGGATCTATGAAGCGTGCTGCGCCTGAGGCCGCATCAAGGATCTTGTATCCTTCTGCAGTCTGTGCAAATGCGGTCTGGAGATTGGTATTTTCCTTGTACTTGCTTGCCTCTTCGATGTTCTTGGTGAGGACGAATGCGGGAATTTTTTCCAGTTGGTATGTTTCGACAAGCGCTTTTCCTTCGTCTGTCGAGATGTCGACAGTGTTGACTGTCATCTTTGGGAAGAACTGCCGTAGCACGGTCGAGATCCGTGAGGGATCGCAAGGAGCGCCGCAGGTCTTGTCATTCACGACGGTGAGCACGACATCTGGCTCGTTCTTGTACATGTCCTGGAGGATGCTCGAGTTCTCTCCAAGCGCCTTGTCTATG
>JAGVFV010000094.1 GCA_020057445.1 archaeon
CTGGGATGTGGAAGTCTACGGATTGTCATATGAAGAACTCCAATCCGTCCTTGGGAATCATGCGACACCAAACCTCGTGGGCAATTCTTTCGGCATTGTCAAGCTTCGCATCGACGGGATGGACTACGACTTTAACATCCCAAGGACAGAGAACAAGATCGGCATCAAGCATACAGATTTCGATGTGCAGCTCAGACCAGACCTCACCCCGCGAGAAGCAGCGGAACGCCGCGACCTCACCATCAATTCCATGTTTGTCAATCTTGCAGACATGCTGCTTCATGATCCGTATCATGGTTTTGAAGACTTACAAGAAGGTACACTTCGCCACACATCTGCAAAATTCGCAGAAGACCCTTTGCGCGTGCTTCGTATCATGCAACTCCTGCCACGCAAGGGAAAGACAGTGGCTCCAGAGACACTTGCACTTTGCCAATCCCTTTCGCCAGAGTTCTCAACACTTGCAAAAGAGCGCGTCTATGAAGAATGGAACAAGCTCCTCTTCAAGAGTGAGAGGCCATCCAAAGGATTACAGTTTCTCGTTGACAGCGGATGGATCGAGCACTTCCCGGAACTTGGACAATTGCGCTATGTCGGACAGAATCTCGCACACCACCCTGAAGGAAACGTATGGAACCACAACCAGCTTGTCATCGACGCGGCCGCGGCACTTCGAGCGCATCTTCCAGAAGAATGGAAGCTCGCATACATGTACGGCGCGCTGCTGCACGATGCGGGGAAAGCCCTGACGACACAGGCTGACCTCACTTCCCACGGGCATGAATCCGCAGGAATACCTCTCGCAAGACAATTCATGCAAAGGCTGACCAATGAATACGATATTACCTCGAAAGTCATAAAGCTCGTCGGGGCGCACGGACGGCCATGGCAACTGTACGAATCCAGCGCACCAAAGCCAGCATGGAAAAGGCTCCACAACGAAGTCCCGCTTCACATCATCGCCTACCTCTCAAAAGCAGACAGCTCAGGACGCCTCGGATATTCCCTATCACAACCCCACGGGCCGTCAGAACGGGCACTTGCTTACTACGAAGAATTCGGCCCTGAAAAGATACCCGCGGTCCTCAACGGAGACGACATCATAGCCCTTGGCGTTCCGGAAGGAAGACGGGTCGGAGAACTCCTGCGACATGCCTATGACGTACAGATAGAGGAAGGGATCTCTGACAAGGAAATCCTGCTCGAAAGAATAAAGGAGACATTATGACTGACGATTCGTTAGAAGAAAAAGTAAACGAAGGGCGACGCGACTTCCTTAAACTGACGGGAAGTACTCTTACCTACTTATTCTTAGGATCAGCGCTAGAATCACTCTCTGCAATTCCTGCAGAAGCAGCACGAAGAAAAAAGAAATCACCACGTCATAATCTTCCTCATGTCCATCGCAACTATGCAAAAATACCAATCCCAAAACTTAGTTATGCACCTCTTGTGAAGGAACCAAATCTCTCTCGAGTCAGTGTTGCTGACAATAATACTGACATCGGACGCATGCAAAGGGCACTGCGCTTCCGAAACATAACTGACGCCGTCGAGAGACGTTATGGAATCCCAAAGGACTATTTACTCGGCATGATCTGTGTAGAATCGGAAGGAGACCCGACGCAGCCGAACAGCTCTGGTGATGGTGGTGCCGGACTCATCCACATGCAACCCTTACTTGCTTCAGCATACGGCCTCAAGATGATCACGAGCTCAAAGAGACTCAGAGATTTCCATCAAGGAAGGAAAATCAACAGAGCCATCGACAAGACTGACGCCGACCTCAAGGACCTCATCAAATACGACGAACGCTTCCACCCGATCAAGAACATCGATGCGGCAGCACGAATGATCTGCGATGCCTACGAAGAGACCCACAACTGGGACAAAGCGCTCAAACGCTACGCAGGACGCGGAAGCTATACAAAGAAGGTCAAAAAGTACGCGAAGAAGGCGCAGGATGCCGGATTCAAGCAGAAGATGAAAGCTGACTTCGCAAGACGAAACACTGGTGTCATGCTCCACGGAAGACAGATCACCTACATCTACTATCAAGGTGTGTTCTTCGAACAGAACAGGAACTACGGGCTTGATGCATACAGGAAATTGCCTGCCTATCGTGTGCAATAAGGCCAGGAATTTTTACTTCGCCTTCTTCAGCATGATCTTGCCTTCGTCCTGAAGCGCATCAATCAGGATCTTCCCTATCTTGTTTTCCTTCGTCACACGGATCTCTCCTCTCTTCGATGAGTGCGCTGTCATGAGATAATCGCCATCCACCATGATGAACACGTCGGCATCAGCGCAAGACTCATCCAGGCGGAAGGTGATGTTCTTCTTGTTCAATGCTACCTCGTACTTCAAGACCTCACCTGTCTTTTCTTCAGTCTTTTTCTCAAGTTCGCGCACGTCAAGCGACAGGCCGTACTTCTTCTCAAGACCCAATATCGTCGCACCATTCTTGCCTATCAACAGAGGGATAATATCTGGAGGCACATAGATCACTGCTTTCTGTCCCTGGATGATGTCCACGGCAATGTCTGGCGTGAATTCCTTCAGGTCCGCTTCGATGCTCTTCCTTGCTATCTCCTCTGCTGCGGATCCAGAGCGCTTTGCGATAGGTACGACGATCGTCTGCTCGCCATAAGAATACATCTCAAACTCGAGCTTTCCTGTCTCAAAATCATGCACAACGACGACAGGACGGGCGAGGTCGGCCTCGATCATGCCTGAGGGCACCTTCACTTCAAGACTCAACGAGAACACCTTTGCGACGGATCCGTCCTTGATGAAGACCACAGTGTCGATGATGTGAGGGATCACTCCCATCTCAATCCTTCCGATGAACCGCTGGATGGCATCGATCGGTGTTGTCGCATGAACGACGCCTACCATGCCGACGCCAGAGAGGCGAAGGTCTGCAAAGAGGCGGAAATCGTCGGTATTTCGCATCTCATCAAACAGCGTATAATCAGGCCTGGAAAGCAAGAGGATGTCCTGGATCTCCTGGGCGCTGCCTTGCGAAAGCGAAAGCTGCGTCACCTCGTCAGGAAGCACAAGATCCCTTGGCGCCTCGACTGTCTTTACCACCTTCTTCTTCTCGAGATAGAAAAGGGCGAGAGCTGTCGCAAATGTCGTCTTCCCGTGGCCAGGTGCGCCTGCGATGAGGATTCCTTCTGCCTTCTTCTCGATCCTTTCCCTCAACTTATCAGTAAGATGATACTCGCTAAGTGTCAAGCTCTTCACAGGATGGACTGCAGTCACCTCATACCCGTCAGAAAATGGCTGCCGGACGATCACGATGCGATACTTGCCGAGCTGGATGATGGTCGAACCCCTCCTGTCATACTCGATGAATCCGTCATCATGCGCCTTTGTCTCCTTGATGATCTCCTTTGAAAGATTCTGCAGGAAATCATGATCAAGAATATCGCTTCCGATCTCGACATACTCCCACTTGCCAGGCCTTCCTTTCTTCGCCTTCGGGGTCGTGCCTTCGCGCAGGTGCACGGACATCGTCTCACTGTCAAAATACTTCTCAAGGATGATCGTCTTTTCCAGCTCCTCGAACTCTATGAAGATGACTTCGATACCCTTGCTCTCAGCGACAAGGCACTGCACCTTATCTCCTGTAAGCAGTGTCCCTTTTTCCGTGCTTGCAAGATCACGGATGAGCGAGTCGATCTCGCCAGTCTTCGCATGCTTGATCTCAAAATCGCCAGGACGTGCACCCTTGAACGACAACATCATCTTCTTCTCTACCGCAAGCTCGCGCACCTTCTTTATCTCCTCAAGACCCTGCAGGCCTATCTCTCTTCCCCTGTTCGCCTGCGCCTCGAGTTCAGCGATGACTGCCTCGTGGATGATGATCTCCTTCGGGACGATGGTCCCGTCAGCGATCTTCTGCGAGACGATGCCTTCGACGATCACAGACGTGTCAGGGATGAGCTTTTCCACATGCTTCATCCTCTTCGCATCAGCGCTGATTTCCTTCTTCATGTGTTCCACAGAGTGTCATTTTGTTTATAAATCTAATGATGCCCGATAGTCCATATGCTGTTGAAGAATTGCTCAAAAGAAGAGGCAAGCGCGATGTTGTGGATAAGTATCTGAACCGGATTCTCCCCGTATGCCATGAGCAGGATCCTGCTTCTGGAGATGGCTATCGATGACGGTGTGATTCCATCAACGAATCTAATTTGTGTCAATCTGTATGGTTTCAGCAGATCCGTGATTTGCTTCTGGTTGATATTATAGATCAATCTTGTCTTTATCCCCTTCTTTTCATTATCCTCATGAAAATTCCGTATGGAATTCTTCATGGCGGTCGTTAGGGCGCTGTTCGATCCAAAGACCAGATATTCATTGCCTTTTTGCAGATCGGCGATAAACTCGTCACGAGCTGTTTTGAATCCTCTATTTCCTTGGAACAATGTCGCTTCCGACAATTCATGGAGCAATGTCCGCTTTTTCTGAAGGTAAGGAAGAAGTTTTTCTATCTCTTTTTTTTCACACAGCAACTGAGATATCTTATTGTCAGTAAATTCCAAGATTTTTTTTGGATCTGCAGTTTGGAAGTATTTGACATTATTCCTGATGATGTGGGATATGAGTCCTTTCTGTTCAAGCCGCTCTAAAATCAGGTACACCTTTGAGCTGCTCACTTGGGATTTATCTATAATTCCCCCTGTTGATGACAATCCGAGATCCAAGAGTGCAAGATACACCTTGAGCTCCCCGGAAGTCAACCCTGCCCTCTCAAGTATATGCATCTCATCCATTTTGTATATTACTACTCACTTAGGGGGAGAGAATATATAAATACTTGTTGTTTTATATTAGTGGTAACAGATTGGAGGTATGAACATGGGACTACCGATAGAAAAAAAGGCATTACCATCAGAGACTTCGGCTGAACTTGAACAACGCATCGATACAGAACTTCGTTCTGAAGGATTCAAAAGCGAAATGACTCTAGATGCAGGAGACAAACGCATACGATTATATGAAGGACATGGCGAAGCTGCGATCGTCTTGGTTTCAAAAGACCTGAAGACAAAGATTCCATTTCGAAATCAGTGGACTGAAGATCCTCATAGGGTTGATGCATGCGTATATTACGTAGGACGATCAGTTGAGGAATACGCATCTCGCGTGATCGCCAACATGTTTCATTGACACATTCCGGCTATGTGAATAATTTCGTCTCCAGATCATCGAAGAACAAGATGACCTTCTGGAAAAAGGTCAGGTCAACAAGCTCTATCCTTGCAACTGCACTGTTCTTGTACGCTTTCCCGTCCTCATCCTCGAACTCCACAATGAGATGGAATTCGTTCTTCCCTGCCTTCAGATTATTGCCATAGAAGAGGATCTTGAACTCCCGCGGATCATCCACGTCTGTGAAATGCCATTCCTTCTTCAGTTTCGGATGCCCGATGGAAAGACGGATGTTCTTTGCGACAGACTCCGCATTCTTCCGTATCATGAACTGCATGGCTCCTTCATCATTGAATCCGATGGTCGAAGGGACGGTGACATTCTCAATCGTGATGTTTGGCCGTTCCAGGAATTGCAGGAGCACAAAGCTCTGCTTCTTCTCGTCGCCGCACGTTGCTGTCGCGACGATATTATTGAAGCCTGCCTTCTTCTTCGTGATCGCAAACGTCATGTTCATACTGCTGCTGCCCGGGATCTCTTGCTTTTCGCAGGATTCGACGCACACGCGATACTCCTTTTTCTTCTTCTCAAGATTCTGGACAGAGCATACTATCTGCATGTCCTCTTCCAGAGGATACTTCACCTTCTCGCTCGTGCATTCGAACAGCGTCTTTTGCACGACATCCTCCAGAGGCAACGACGAGCGAAATTCTGCATAGGTATGGACGGTGCCATGCTTATTTGCCGAAAACAACGTCTTTCCCTTGCTCCCAAAAAGTTCCTTTGCCTCGACATTGAACGTGTACGTGTACCCCTCAGAGAGGCTTTCTGAGACACGGACAAGCCACACCATCTTCTTCGTCTCAAGAGGCTTCAAAAGGACCGAACTCTGGTACTTCCCTTCCACAAGCTCAAGCTCCTTTGTCCTGCTCAGGGAAATATCCGCAGGGACATAATATTCCTGGATGTTCTTGACCTCTGCAGTGATGAGATTATACGAGCCGAATCCCACCTCGCCAAATTTAGGCGAGATATGTATCTCCACCAAAGGAGGAAGGGAAGCCCCCACCTTGTTCACATCAATATGGATGTCGAGCTGCCCTGCCTCAAGATTGACATTCCTCCCACGCGAAAGGTATTCCACGCTTGACCCCTTGCTATCAGCAGACTCCTTGAGCTTGATGTGCGTCGCGTCAAGGAACCCAAGTTCCCTATAGGTCACATCAAACGGCACCCAGCCTAGCGTCGGAAAATAGACCTCAGCCCAGCCATGCGGCCCCCACTTCTCCGCAAACACGTCAAGATCAGTATACGACATGCCTGAGACGAATTTGGCAGGGATGCCAAGCGAACGCAGCATCGATATGAATAGGCTTGTGATCTCATCACATACGCCTTGCCTGTTCACATACACCCACGAGGATTTCTGCACTGCATTTGCAGTCACCGTGGAAAGATTATACACGACATTCTCCTTCACCCAATCCCCGACGCTAAATACGACTTCGTACAAGTCATCCTTTCCTCCCGCAAGCTCAGCCGCTTTCCTCGAAATATCACGATTGATGTCAATCGTCTCTGTCGGCTGAACAAAAGAAGAGAGCTCTTTTGGAAACTCCGAAGGAAAAGGCACTTTCTCATGCACGCGCCGTCCAGGCGACTTTGTCCTGATCAGCGCGTCAACACGATACGAAAACTCATGCTCCAGAGGATCATTCCATACAAATTCAAGATTCTTGCCTACGTGCGCCTTTGGATCAGTCACTAAAGACACGACCTGCTGGCGCTCATCACTCACCGGATACCACGACAGGTTCGCAGCCACAAAGTCAACAAAATAATCAGAGGAGCCGGGGATGACCCGCAGGCTGTTTGACATGGAAAGCTTCACCTCAAGATCCCGTGCGACAAAAAGATTCTCTTCAGCAATTGTTCCCTGGAACAATAAAATGACGAGAAGAGAAACGGCAATACGCAAGAAAACCCTGTCCATCTTCCACCCATAATGACGCCTATTTAAAAAGATTGTTTTCTCCTGTATGTGCATAGCATCCTAAGGTCAAAATTCAATAAATTGAGAGTATCGAGAGCGTCGCGAGGGGTCGCCCCGCTGGGAAACGAAGTTTCTCAGCGTCATAGGAACAAAGA
>JAGVFV010000108.1 GCA_020057445.1 archaeon
CGCTGGGAAACGGAGTTTCTCAGCGTCATAGCAACTTCGTTGCAATGACCTACGGGGACGCAGCACTGTCGATCAAAGGATGAGGGATTTCGAAGGTGCTAAAAATGCAAATTGCCGCATTTTTTGCCATATCTTTAAATACGGGTAAGGAAAACAAGCCTTGCATGGTGTCGTTTGGCGTGTTCCTGCAGAAGACGGCGAATAGGTTTGGCTATCGTGTCACTTCTCTGAATCTTGATGCAGACCTGGTCATGAAGGAGGACTTTGAAGACCTGTACCAGGCATGCAAGAATTACACCATGACCTCGAAGGAGCGGGCGTATGCCTTATACAAGGGAGTAGAATACGTGGTTCGTTCTGGCATTTCTGGAGATATTGTGGAGTGCGGGGTGTGGAAGGGAGGAAGTTCCATGCTCATCGCCCGCGCTCTTATGAAGTTTGGAGACAGGAAGAGAAAGCTGTTCCTGTATGATACATATGCTGGCATGCCAGAGCCGTCAAAAGAGGATCTGACTGTCGCGAAGAAATCTGTGATGCAGGTATGGCAGAAAGGCAAGAAGAAGGGATATAACGAGATGAGTTATGCTTCCCTTGATGAGGTCAAGGCTAATATGCACTCGACCGGGTATCCTATGAAGAATATTATCTTTGTCAAGGGAAAGGTAGAGGATACTATTCCAGGAAAGATGCCAGGCCAGATTTCGCTCCTGCGGCTTGACACTGACTGGTATGAGTCGACAAAGCACGAGCTTGTCCACTTGTATCCGCTGCTATCGCAAAACGGCGTCCTGCTGATCGATGATTACGGCTGCTATGCCGGCGCAAGGAAGGCTGTCGATGCGTATTTCAGGAAAAAGCCCATTCTCTTGAACAGGATCGACCTGACAGGCAGGATTGGCGTGAAGACAGAATGAGCAGAAGCTTGGCTCCATTGCTCGTTTTCTCATCGAGAATTTCGAAGGTGCTAATCAAATACATACCTTTCTGTTTTAGAGCCGAAAGCTATAAATAAAAGCCCCAAGTGTTGGTGTATTGCATGGGTAAGATCTTCCTTGTCAATGTGTACTATCAGGAGTCAGGTTATGGGGATAAACTGAATTTTCCTCCTGTCGGTCTCGGGTATATTTCTGAGTTCCTTGATGTCAAGGGTGTTGATCATCAGGTGTTTGACATGGGCATCGGTGAGAAGATAGAGGATATCCTTGCGCATATCCGGCTTACCCTTCCTTCTTTTGTCGGCATCTCCATCAGCAGCCTGCAGATAGGAAAGACGGCGGAGATCATCAAGAGCATGAAGCGGGTGTCTCCAAGTACCAAGGTCGTTGTCGGAGGGCCGCACGTGACGACGCAGGGTGTGAAGATCTTCGCAGACATCCCTGAGGTGGATTATGGGATTGTGGGCGAGGGAGAGGAGTCTTTTTATGAGCTTGTCTCAGGAAAACCAGATGCGATCATCCCAGGTCTCGTATATAAGGAAGGAAATGATGCGAAGGCAAATGAGCGTCGTATCACTGAGAACATAGATATTATCCCATTCCCAAGGTTCAAGAGGTTCAAGCTTGACCAGTACGGGACAAAGGCGATCCCTATCCTTTCTTCGCGTGGCTGTCCCTTCAAGTGTATCTTTTGTCAGCAGTCAAGCCTCTTGTCAAAGTCATGGCGGGGTACATCTGCCAGGTACTTTGTGGACGCGATCAAGTATTGGGGAGAGCGGGGCGTGCGTGAGATCCATGTTGTGGATGATAATTTTGCATATGACTTGCCACGGTTGAAGCAGATCGCTGACTTGTATGAGAAGGAGGACGTGTCTGCCATAAAATTGAGCCTTATCGGAGGTGTGCGGATCTCTTCCTCGACTCCTGAGTTGCTTTCGACGCTCAAGCGTCTTGGGGTCGATTACATCTCGTTTGGTGTCGAGGCGTTTGATGATGAGGTCTTGCGCTTCATCAAGAAGGGGACGACCGTTGCGCAGATCGATGAGCGGGTGAAGTGCGCCTGCGACATGGGTTTTCGCGTCCGCCTCTTCTTCATCATCGGTTTTCCTTACCAGACAAGAGAGCAATTACGGAAGACGTACAAGTTTGTCTTGAAGTATCCTGTCTATCAGGTGCGCTTCTTCAACCTCATCCCGTATGAGCATACGTTCCTGAAGGAATGGCTTGACGAGCACGGGACGTTCATCCATTCTCCTGAGGTGTATATGGATGATTTCAAGGCATACCAGGAGATCCCGGTGTTTGAGGCAGAGCATACCATGACTGCAGAAGAGCGCACAGCTGAGCTCAAGGTCGCTGACAGGTTTGCAAATCTTGTCACTGAGCGTGCTAAGTTCTTGTTTGACGAGATTAAGGACTGAGCTGATGGGCTCTGTAGAAAGTAAGGGTGAGCGGCATCGGGTGAGCTTCTATTTGAATGATAATTACTAACTGACAAGGGGGATGACCCCTTTGGGGAATGTCAGTCTTGAAAGGAACCACACAAGAAGCGAACAGCTGCTCACCTGAGCGCGAGCGAAACTTTCTACAGAGCCGAACTGATGAGTAAACTTAATAAACCGTCCTCCTTTCTCTAAATTGTGGCGCATCTGTTCTATAAAGGAAAGAGCATACTCGTGACAGGAGGCACAGGCTTCATCGGCCTCAACCTTGTCGAAAAGCTGGTGGCGGAGCAGGCAGACATCCGCTGTCTTGTGCAGCCATCCTCAGACCTCACCAGATTGCAGAAGATATCTCCGCACATACATATCATTGAAGGGGACATGCGGTCTGATGATCCTGCCCTTTGGACACGGGCGACTGCAGGGGTTGATGTGATTTTCCATCTGGCTGCAGCAGGTGTCGCGACTGCGTTCAAGGAGAACCAGGACATCCCTCTGTTGGTCGATACGAATGTGCTCGGGCTTGCCCGCCTGGCGAGAGGGGCAAGGGAAAGTGGCGTCCGTAGGCTTGTCATCTCCTCGAGTTTCTGTGAATACGGAAATACAGAGAAAGCGAAGATCTCTCCTGACGACCCGCTGACGCCGAAGATGGCTTACGCTGCCTCAAAAGCAGGCGCGAGCATGCTTGGAAAGGCGCTCTCTGAGCATATGGAAGTCGTCATCTTGCGTTCATTCCATCCCTATGGGCCTTATGAGGCAGAACGAAGGCTTGTTCCCTTCCTCATCAGGAATGCGTTCAAGGGAGAGGTATCGAAGCTCACCAAGGGCGAGCAGGTGTGGGACTTTGTGTATGTGAAAGATGTCGCAGAGGCATTCTTGGCCGCAGGAGAAGCGGTCCTTCCCGAAAGATATCTTGTCCTGAATGTCGGTACAGGAAAGGGAATCTCTGTCGCAGAGGTCGCAAAGGCCCTTGCTTCTATCCTTCCCAGTGCGAAGTATGAGCTTGGCGCGATCCCCTACAAGACAAAGGATTTATGGCACATGGTGCCCGATGTCTCAAGGACAAAGGATGTGCTCGGCTGGGAAGCGAAAGAGGATATACGGAGCGGACTGAAGAAGACCGTGGAGTGGTTTAAGAAAAATGACTGAATATGTTGAAAGCAAGGAAAAGGAAGAGTTAAGGAAAAAGATAAATGTTCTCTTGAAGGAATATTATACCAAATTTATGGACAAGAAGCAATCGTTTGTCCCTGTCTCTGGGAAGAAATATGACGAGGAGGAATTGTACGCAGTCACCGATGCCCTGCTTGACGGCTGGTGGACAGAAGGGCGGCATGCGAAGGAGTTCGAGCGTTCCTTCGCAGAATTCCTCGGGGTGAAGCAGGCACTCGTCGTGAATTCGGGGTCGTCTGCAAACCTTGTGGCATTCATGGCATTGACCTCTCCTCGGATGAAGGAGCGTCGCATCATGCCAGGCGATGAGGTCATCACTGTCGCAGCAGGCTTTCCGACGACGGTAAATCCAATTGTCATGGCCGGCTGCATCCCCGTATTCTGTGATGTCGACCTCTCGACGCTGAACATCAGGGTTGATGAGCTTGAGGCCGCTTTGTCGAAGAGGACGCGTGCTGTCATGATAGCACATACGCTTGGCAATCCCTTTGATGTGGACGCGGTCCAGGCTTTTTGTAGGAAGCACAGGCTTTTCCTGGTCGAGGATTCCTGCGATGCCCTCGGATCGACCTATAAGGGGAAGAAGTGCGGCACGTTTGGGGATCTTGCGACTTTCAGCTTCTATCCTGCGCACCACATCACCATGGGGGAGGGAGGCTGCGTGGTGACGGATGATTCCATCCTTTCGATGGCGTGCCGAAGCGTGCGCGACTGGGGACGGGACTGCTATTGCGCGACAGGGAAGGACAATACCTGCGGGAAGAGGTTTTCGTGGAAGCTTGGCGACCTTCCGGAAGGATATGATCACAAGTATATCTTTTCAGACCTTGGCTATAACCTGAAGAACACTGACCTCAATGTCGCTCTCGGCATTGCGCAGCTGAAGAAGCTCCCGAGATTCATCGAGGCGAGGAAGGAGAATTATCGCCTCCTCAAGGAGGGACTGCAGGATCTTGCGCAGTTCATCATCGCAGAGAAGACATTGGGAAGCGATCCTTCCTGGTTCGGGTTTCCCATGACGATAAAAGAAGACGCTCCTTTTTCGAGGAAAGAGATCATAGATCATCTGACAAAGGAAGGCATTGGCACTCGCCTGCTGTTTGGAGGGAATCTTGCAAAGCAGCCGTATTTCATCGATAGGAAGATCCCGTTTCGCGTCGCAAAGGATCTCAAGAACACGGATCTGATCATGAAGAACACGTTCTGGGTCGGGACAACCCCTCTTATCGGGAAAGCAGAGCGAGAAAAGATCATTGCGTCCATCAGGGGGTTTGTGCGATGAAGCTCCTCACGCCGTGGATGCATCCTCTCCTCGGCCGGTTGAAGGACAGGGTTGTCATGGCGCCGATGACAAGGACATTTGCAAAGGAGCATTTGGCCACACCTGACATGCAGGCATATTATGCGCGAAGGGCAAAAGATGGCATTGCGCTGATCATCACAGAAGGGATTGTCATCCATCATTCTGGGGACGGGTATAAGAATACGCCGCACATGGAGACGACCGAGCAGGCAGAATCATGGACTTCGGTCGTCGATGCAGTCCATAAGGAAAAGACAAAGATCTTTTGCCAACTTTGGCATTGCGGCAGGATCTCCCATGAGGAATTTACAGGAGGCACTCCTCCGGTCTCGTCTTCAGCAAAGCAGGCAGAGGGGATCAGCAGGCAGAACAATAAGCCCTATGCAGTTCCTCGTGCATTGCGGCAAGATGAGATTCCTGATATCATCGAGATGTATCTTGATGCAGGAAGGAAGGCGCTATCAGTCGGTTTTGACGGTGTGGAATTGCACATGGGTCATGGCTATCTCATCGATTCTTTTTTCGATGCGCGGGTCAATGACAGGAAAGACGAGTACGGGGGCAGTGTCGACAACAGATGCAGGTTTGCTCTAGAGCTTGTCTCTGCTGCCTTGAAGGAGTTTGGCGAGAAGAGGGTCATGGTCAGGATCAGTCCGTCGCGGGAGATGAACGGCCTGTACGAATGGCCTGATATGGACAAGATGATTGCCTATCTCATGCCTGCATTTGATGAGGCGGGTCTTCGCCTGCTTGATGTGTCCTGCGCACGGTCGAAATACACCCTTACTGCAAAAAACGTTGTGCGGCACGTCCGGCAGTTATGGCCGCATTTTCTCATGTCAGGTGCATCATTGACAAAGGAGGAGGCAGAGGAGGAGCTCGTGTTGTTGGACATGATCGTTTGGGGCGAACTCATACTTGCGAATCCTGATTTTGTGACGAGGATGAGAGAAGGACTTCCACTTCTTTCGTTCCAGCGTGAGATGCTCGGGACGCTTTACTGATGGTGTGTCCTATACCACTCTATCGTCTTTTTCAACCCTTCTTCGATAGAGTGCTGCGGTGTCCATCCGGCGAGTTTTCTCAGTTTGGTGTTGTCTCCTTTTGTTCCCATGACTTCGTTCTTGCGAAGTTTAGAAGGATTGATAGTTATTGTGGAAGAAGAGTTGGTGAGCTTGATGATGAGTTCTGCGATCTCCCGGAAGCGGTATTCTTTCCCGCTGCAGATGTTGATGGTCTCGTCGATCGTCTTGTCGCTTTCAAGGACTGCGCGGATGCCTCTTGCGATGTCTGGCGCGTAGTTGAGGTCCCTGCTGATGTCGTCTGAGGGTATCTCGATGGTCTCGTTGGCGAGTGCCTTCCTGATCATGGCGGGGATGAGCTGTGTATCTGCCTGGCGCGGTCCGTAGGTGAGGAATGGCCGTATCACGGTGACGCGCCTTCCTTCGATGGTCTGGAAATAGCGTGCGATCCTCGTGCTGATGGTCTTGGAGAGTGAGTATGGGGAGACAGGGTCTTCCGGGCTGTTCTCAAAGAAGGGAGTCTTTCCGCGTCCGTACTCTTCGACAGTTCCTGCGATGAGCATCCTCTCTTGTGGGAATGCCTGGAGAATGTTGAGCGTTGTCATTGCGTTGTCATTGATCATGTCGCGGATGCGGGAAGGGTCTCTGCTGCCGTCGATGTTTGCTGCGAGGTGGATGACTGCGGAAGGGTTGATGGCCTGTGCGATCTTTTTAAGTGAAGCGCTGTCCTTGAGGTCGATCCTATGGATTGTCGTCTTGAGGCTGTCGATCCGCCACGTGTCTTCTTGCGGAAGTGCGGCAACGTGGATTTCGTGATCAGAAAAAGCCTCGCATACATGAGAGCCGATGAATCCTGCCCCGCCTGTTATTAATATTTTCATTTTTTTGTAGTGCAGAGGGCCGAATGAAATGAGCGCCCTCTTCGCTTCCGTGCGAGCTGACCTTGAGCTTTGCTCAAGGGCAAAGGAACCGCAGTTACGCGAGGTCAGCTCCGGCCTATGAATCCTGCGCCGCCTGTGATGAGGATCTTCATGCTCGTTCCCATTCTCGTATCTGTCGAAGCGTCCGTCCGTAGGCGTCGTCCGTCCCCTTGTACCATGCGACGCTCTTCTTGACTGCTGTCTGGACGTCCCATTTCGGTTTCCAGGGGAGGTGTGCTTTTGCTTTTGTCGTGTCGAGGGTGAGTGTCTTTGCCTCATGGAGTGCTTTTGTATCCTTGCCGTGGGTGACTTTTCCGCTTCCCCATGAGGAGATGACGTGCGTGGCTAGGTCGTGCGCTGTTATGCATGATGCGAGGTCTGGTCCGAAGTTCCATGCGTCTGCGAATTCTGTTTTTCCCTGGAGGAGCCGTTCCCCGAGGAGAAGGTAGCCGTAGAGCGGCTCGATCACGTGCTGCCACGGCCTGACTGAATGAGGATTCCTGACGAGGATGTCTTCGTTCTTGGATAGGCTCCTGATGCAGTCAGGAAGGAGGCGGAATTTGGCGTAGTCTCCTCCTCCGATCACGTTTCCTGCGCGTGCAGACGCCAGGTTTTGGGAAAATGATTTCCTGTAGGAGTCGATGACAAGTTCTGCGCATGCCTTGCTTGCGCTGTAGGGGTCATGCCCTCCGAGGGGTTCGTTTTCAGTGAATGGTTTTTTCTCTTCCTTGTTCCGATAGCACTTGTCTGTCGTGATGATGATTCCTGCCTTGACTGATGGCGTCTGTCGCATGCATTCAAGGACGTTTGTAGTGCCGATCACGTTTGTCATGAACGTGTCGACTGGTTTTTCGTAGGAGTCAAGGACGATTGCCTGCGCTGCAAGGTGGAAGACGATTGTCGGCTGGTGCTTTGCAAAGACGCTTTTGAGCTGTTCGAGGTCGTTGATGTCTCCTTTCTCGTCTGCGTAGATGCGCTCTCCTATCCTTGTCTGCTGGTAGACATGATCATTGTCATGCGCAGGAAGGGAGAATCCGGTGATTTGTGCGCCAATCGAGTGCAGCCAGGCAGAAAGCCATGCTCCCTTGAATCCTGTGTGTCCTGTTATGAGGACTTTGGTGTTCTTGTACGCGTCCATGTTCATTCTTTCCAGATCTTCCAAGGCGCCTTTCCTTCTGCCCAGAGCTTGTTTAAGAATTCTGCGTGCTTGAACGTGTCCATGGCATACCAGAATCCGTCGTATTCGTAGGCAGCAGCCTCGTTCTTGTTGCTCATGGTGATCATGGGTTCTTGCTCAAAGACGCATTTTTCGTCAGGAGTGACGTAGTTGAAGACTTTGCTGTTGCAGACGAAGAATCCTCCTGAGATCATGCCGGAGAGGCGGGGCTTTTCCTTGAATGAGTTGACGATGCCATTCTCGACTTCGATGATGCCGAAAGGCGATTCCGGGTTGATTGCGGTTATGGTGATGGTCTTTCCTTTTTCGTTGTGGTATTTGATGACGTCGTTGATGTTGATGTCTGAGAGGCCGTCGCCGTAGGTGAGGAGGAATTGCTTGTCGTTCGAAAGCAGGTGTCTTACGCGTGCGATCCTTCCTCCTGTGTTCGTCGCCTGGCCTGTGTCGACGAAGTGGATGGTCCAGTCTTCGAGCTTGTGGTTGTTATGGTGGGTGACGCGGGTCTCCTTGTTCCGAAGGTTCAGGGTGAAGTCGTGGGCAAGCTCTTCGAAGTTGAGGAAGTAGTTCTTGATCATGTTGCCCTTGTAGCCGAGGCACAGGATGAATTCTTTATGCCCGTAGTGGCTGTAGATCTTCATGATATGCCAGAGGATGGGCATGCCTCCTACTTCGACAAGCGGTTTTGGCTTGAATTCTGTCTCTTCCTTCAGTCGTGTTCCGACCCCTCCGCAGAGGATGACCACTTTCATGTGTTCACCATTAAGAGGGTGGGATGGAGCATTTTTTATAAACATTGTCTTTTTTTGACGTGTCAGAAATCGCCATCGTGCGCGCTGCATGCTTTAGCGTATAGTTAACGGGCGATTTCTGATCACGCTCAAGAACTGCACGCTCCGGGTTTTAGCCCGGCAGTTCTTGACGTCATAACTGCATGATTTCTGCTGTATGCGCAAAAGGGAAGGTTTTTATGTTGCTTTTCATTCCTCTCGTCCATGAAGACAAATATCGTGCTTCGGCATTTCATCAATGGCGAAGCGACGCTGAGGGAATACGAGGAGGGAGTGGGACGCTTCCCTGTCGCTGAAGACCTGGCTCGAGAGATTAATTTTGACTCATCTTTTGGCTTGAAGCTCACTGTCGACATGAAGAAGATGACGCCAGAGCTTGAGGATCGTATTTCTTCTGCCACTGCTCGTCTTCCGAAGGATGTCTTTCTCCTCTATGATCCTGTGGACAGGGGAACAGGGGCAAGCTACCGCCAGGTGCTCTTCAATCCGAC
>JAGVFV010000176.1 GCA_020057445.1 archaeon
ACATCCGCTGGCGCATCAATGGCATGACTTCATCTGGCGGCTGCACTATCCAGGACGGATTCTATGAGTATGGCCAAGTGAAGGGATGGAACAATGGATCAATACAATGTTCCACGCCAGGAACAAGGACCTTGACATTGGAAGTCTATGACAGCCTCGGCACAGGGACCAATGACACGGCGACACTCACTGTGACGACTGCTGTGACTCCTCCAAACGGATCCCTTTCAGTTGAAGCGCGTGGGCCTTACCACTTCGGAACGCCAGGAGAACTACCGACCGTCTTCTTGACAGGAGAGGCAAACTCCACCCTGAATACCATCCGCATGCTCAATTGGACTGTCAATGATGCCAGCTGTACTGTCGGCCAGGTGCCTGTCGGCATCGGGACTGTGCATGCGACGAACAATGGATACATCTCGTGCAATACACCAGGAGAAAAAGTGCTCACGCTGACTGCGAGAGACAATGCGTCTGCGATCATGACAGATACTGCATCATTTTCTGTCAGTGCAGCATTGCTCATCGTTGAAGCAAACGGCCCATACGCAGGGCAAAAGCAGAAAAACATCACGCTCATTGGTGCAGCATCAGACAGCAATGGAAGCATCCAGACGATACAATGGTCTGTCAATGATTCCTCTTGTGCTCTCACGCAGACAAACAATGGTCTGGATGTCTATTTTACATCAGCAAGACAGGCGAATGGGACGATCAACTGCTCAACGACAGGCACAAGGACAGTGAACCTGACAGTGACAAAATTCCAGGAATCAGCATGGGACGCGACAACACTCACCATCACCCTGAATGGGACTCTTCCTGAAAATCCACCGACAGTTCATGCGAACGGCCCTTATGAACTCCTCATAGGAGAGGCAATAGAGGTTGTTGGGCGAGCAAGTGATACAGATGGCACGCTCACCAGTCTTGACTGGAGTGTCGACTCTTCTGACTGCACAATAACTCCTCATCGCATCGGTCTAGGCACGAGCACGGCGACAAACAATGCCACGATCAACTGCACGACAGACGACACATTCACCCTCACCTTGACCGCGAAAGACAACCAACTCCTGACGACGACAGACACGGCAGGCTTGGATGTGTACGCAGAAGGATCCTTCTGCGGGGATGCAGTGTGCGATGATATCGAAGACTGCGAATCCTGCCCAGGGGATTGTGAAGCATGCCCTGATAATTGTGATCCAGTCCCAGAGGATTGCACAAACGCCATTGATGATGATTGCGATAACCGCATCGATTGCTCGGACGTGAGCTGCAATGCAGATGCTGCTTGCGGAAGCTCACCCGTCATCTTCAAGGGAAGCAGTCCCTCTGTCTTCAAGGGAGGAAGTCCGTTAGTATTGAAAGGATCATCAAGTCCATTGTTGTTGAAAGGATCAAGCCCTTTGTTCTTGAAAGGAAATAACAATACAAATACGACCAATACGACGAACACGACCAACAGGACAAATCCTCCTCCACGGCAAGTGACTGTGGCAGAAGCATCCTTTGGTCAGGGAATTGTCCGTGTCTCTTCTTTTGGAAGGCCGGCGATCACAGCGCTTTCTTCCGGCCCGTCTGGCAACATTTTCGCTTTCGCCCTTCGGAATTCCACAAATTCATCAAATCTTTCAGTGTATTATTTCGGCACAGACGGGATCGTGCTCTTGAAAAATGCCGCCGCGGGTTGGATGCAAAGTGCATGGGTGAGAGATTCGGTAGAGACAAACAAGTATGTGCTCCCGTCTGCTCTTGATGGCGATTATGCGCTTGTCGCAGTGATGCAACCTCTGCCAGACAATCAGTCGAATCAGACAAACACGACAAATCCGCCGCCTATCGAGACACCGGCAGAAACTAGCTTTCCCTGGCTGTTCATCATCGTCGGTGTGATCGTGATCCTTGGCGCGCTGGTCTTCTTTTTCAGGAATAAGATCTTACCGATGAAATTCAAACCGTCTTTGCATCAGGAACACAGCATGATAGGATCGCACTCGGATGAGCCCCTACTGAGTGAGCCAAGAGTGATCGCTCCTCATGAATCCGCATCGCCACGTCTTGAGGCGAAACGCATGCTCCAGGCCGAGATCCTCAAGGGAAAGAGCATGGATGATGCCAAGATAGAATTGATGAAGAAAGGATGGAACGCAAAGGTGATCAACCAGGCTGTGAAAGATGTGAACGAAGCGCACATAAAATGAATTCTAGACTATTTTCAAAGAATAATGTGATGAATTTCCAGAAGAAGATTCTCGCATATTTTAAGGCGAACAGGCGGGACCTTCCCTGGAGGAAGACGACTGATCCGTATGCCATCCTCGTCTCAGAGATCATGCTCCAGCAGACACAAGTGGACCGGGTGATTCCAAAATTTATTGCATGGATGCAGAAATTTCCTGACGTGCAGTCGCTTGCGGGAGCAAGCCTTGCAGACGTGCTACGCGCATGGAGCGGCCTTGGCTACAACGGAAGGGGGAAGCGCTTGCACGAATGCGCGAAAGCGATTGTCGGCAGGTTCGGAGGGGAAGTGCCGACGACCATTACAGACCTTCAGTCTTTGCCAGGAATCGGACCGTACACTGCACGTGCAGTCCTCATCTTTGCCCATAATGAGGGGATTTCAACAATAGACACAAACATCCGTCGGATTCTCATCCACGAGTTCGGATTGAAAGAGAGCGGCTCTGCGCAGGATCTGCAGCTGTTGGCAGACGCTTGTGTCCCGAAAGGCAAGTCTCGAGACTGGCACAATGCACTCATGGATTATGGCGCGATGCATTTGACAAGCAGGAAGACAGGCATCAGACCCATCTCACGACAGCCGAAATTCAAAGGCTCGAACAGGTGGTATCGCGGGCAGATCATGAAGATGCTCACCAAGAATGATACTGTTCACGAGTCTGACTTTGCAAAGAAGTATGGTGTGGCTGCGAAAGACGCACTTCGTTCTCTCGAAA
>JAGVFV010000208.1 GCA_020057445.1 archaeon
ATATATCTTCGATTCAATCCTTATGATTCTGGAAATGTGGCATGGTTATCTCGTCTTGATCGCACTTCATTTTCGAATATATATTCAAGATCCTACCAGCCTCGTTATGGTGGGTCAATTTCAGGAAACGCTCAAGAATTGTTCGAAGTTGAAGGGTATGACATACATATTTATGATCGAACTTCATTAGATATTTTACGCGAGAGAGTTCTTCCCTTTCCTGCTTATGTGAAGGTTGTTCCGACTGATGGTACAAATATTGTTGTAGCACGCAGTGATATTCCTGGTCAAGAGACGTCCCAATGGTTTGACATATATGATACAAGATCTCTAAACGCGGTGTATTCAGATTCTGTACGGGGGATAAATACTGGTTCAAATTTGATTGTTTCTTGCTCAGAGAATTTTTTTTTAATTAGAACAGAACGGCGAGCGAAATTATACGCCTTAGACACTCACCAACTGATTTGGGCGCACAGTTTCTCTTATGAACCATGGCAAATTGGAATGAATGATCAATATCTACTTCTTTATTCTTTTACGAGAGATGGTTATGAAATCAGAGATTTATTTTCTCTTTCCGAATTGGCATTTCTTCCTATTCAATTAAGTAATGATTCACCAAAATTTTTTCAAGATCGCATCCTTATTCCAACGAATGTGGGCTTTAAGCTCTATCAAATAAATGATACGAAATGAGTTTAACACACACTCACCAATATTTTTTACTCCCAAGTAACAACATTTCGAAACATTTATAAATCCTTCTCTGCTACCCCCCTCTAAAGACGATTTTGGGGGATTCCTATGAAGAACTTGCGAGATATTGTCCGTGGCATTGGTGTATCTATTCTTCCTTATGCGACCATCGCATCGCTTGCGTTCATCCCTTCTCTTGCCAAGGCTGACGAGCCTGGTGATGCGCCAGAAAATCAGCCAAAGCCGACTGTCTCTGACGACTGCAAGGGCTGCGAGACTGAGCAGCTCTTCGAGTTCTATGAGGCGAAAGCATGGAATAAGGTAGTGATCCCTGAGATTTCAGGGACGACATTTGATGCAAAAGGAGATACCCTTCTAAAGTATGTTGATATAGGTGAGATTAGTCGCCTGGAAGAATCTTTCATGGTGCCAAAGTGCGGCACATTCAAGCTTGACAAGGACAAGTATGTTGCGCGGGTCGCAAGAGATCTCAAGATCGCTGGCTTGGTCGATAAGACTGTCCTTATGCGTGTCAGAGGTTACGATGGCGATTGGCATTATTTCCAAGGGCCGACGTTTTCTCCTGACCAGCCTGGCATCGGCTTTTGGAATCATGACCTGGAAGCGTACGTCGTCTGTGTCGATAAGACAGGCAGGCATATTGTCGCAAGCGTGAAGGGAGAGGTCAATATCTTTCCGTGCGACAAGACAGTTGAGAAGGCTGTCGAAAGGATTGTGACGAAGACAGAGAGAGATATGGAGTATGAAGGCAGGTTTCCTGGAAGAGATACAAGGTTTCCTGAGAGAGATACTGTGTCTGTTCCTGTTCCGATAAAGGCAGGTTTTCATTTCCCGCGCCTTATTCCCCGAGGAGACTACCAGCTCACTGGTTTTGTCTCTGGCCATGATTGTCTTCCTGATTTTCTTGAGTACGGTGTCCTCCATGGCAATTCAGTAAGACCGCCAAATAGCGTCAAGATCGTTGACAAGGAGTCCAGAAGGACTGGCGGAAATGCAGAACTCCGCACAGATCATCTGCTTTTGGGTGCTGGTTTTGACAGGTATGTCGCGATTG
The DNA here is from genome assembly GCA_020057445.1 of archaeon. Taxonomy (GTDB): domain Archaea; phylum Nanobdellota; class Nanobdellia; order Woesearchaeales; family JAHJEM01; genus JAHJEM01. The sequence goes on from JAGVFV010000208.1 coordinate 1,775, forward strand.
GCACTGACATGACGCGCAAGAAGGCGACAGACGAAGAGATTGTCCGTCATTCTGCCCTTGTTGAGCAGACTTTATCCGGAACAGCTCTCCTTTATCTTCCTATCGGGTCAGTTCCTCTGGTCTTTGGAGGGGACGGGTCGTACCAGACCATCCTGACACAGACGCAAGGATTCCCTGATATCAATGTGGAGCAGATAGGCTATTCTGGTCTTGTAGGTCTCAGCTACAAAAAAGGAGAAGGTCCGAAGAATTCCCACATCGCCATTCTTGGCGGCGTCCAAGGATACAGCTGGTGGGGAGAAGGAGACAGCCAGCGGGATATTGCGCCGCACGCCCGCTTGACAGGATTTCTTGATTTCGGCATCTTGGAGCTTCTTGGCGCATATGGCAGGACCTGGTATGCGGACAGCGGCAATGATTTCGAGGCGACAGCAAGAGAGGATGCTGGTTTTGGAGAGGTAAGAGCTGAGATCTGGAAAGGACTTGGGCTTTTCGCAGGATATTCCTATGCGCACGAAGAGAACGAGACAACATCAGTGCAAGGACCCTCCCATTCAGGAGGAAGCGTCCGCACTGGAGAGACTGCACGGAATGAATTTCGTGTGGGTCTGACTTATGGTTTTGATACGGAGTAGGAGGTTGAGATGAAGCTAAAATACCTGTTCATTGTTGCATTGTTCATCATCTTTTTACGGTCTGTGCACGCAGACACCTGCATCCCGAATCCGCACGAGACAGACTGCCTGAGGAATGATGGCGGCGAGTGGTGGTGGGATGCGGATTGCGATTGTGTCCCGAGTGATGAGGATAATTGCGAAGTGAATTACAATCCTTTCCAGGAAGATGTTGACGCAGATGATTATGGCGACGTGTGCGACAATTGCGTGGACGTATCCAATCCAGATCAGCGTGATGCAGACAATGACGGCATCGGCGATGCGTGCGAAGAGGGGAATCATGCTCCTGAGTTTGTGACAGAGGTCCAGCCAAAGACCGTTGATTGTGACGCGCCTTTTCCCGGATTTCAGCTTCATGTGCGTGATGTCGATCCAGGAGATTATTTGAGATACGGGTTTTCTGGCAATGGCGCCATCGGCGTCAGCATAAGTGAATCAGGTTATGTGACATTGACGAATCCGGGTTTTGCGGTGAGCAGGGATATCACGTTTACCGTATATGACCTGTTGAAGGAGTCTGATTCAAGCACTGCCCGTTTTACGGTGGATGCGTGTTCAGAAGCAACTGAGCCGACGATCGCCTTGACTGACAAGACCCTTTCCTGTTCACAATCGTATACTATTGATCTTCGCAATATTATTTCTGATGATTATGATACTGTCGAGGAAATGATGGCGAAAGGAAGGATCAGGGTGATCCATTCTTCACCATACGTCGAGAAGATCGACAGTTTCAATTACAAGGTCGTGCATCCTGGAATTGTCCCTGGAGGCGCATCACCTGCTGATGTGACTATTCGTGCGACAAATTCAAGGGGAAAGACCGCTGAAAAGACTGCGACATTCATTTTTGACAGCTGCAAGCCCTCACTTGTCATCCCCTATGGCGCGTTCAATTGCGATGCGGTTGCAACAGTCGAGAATATGCATGATTATGTCAAGGACGAAAACCCTTCGGGTGTCACTGTTTCAGTCGATGGTTATGATGGTTCGAGAATCACTGCTCCTGAACTCATCGCTGACGTGTTGACGTTTCGGACAAAATTGGCAGGAGATACGTTCATCTCTTTTCATTTGCGCGATACTGCGGGAAAGACGAATACTGCCATGTTCAAGTTCCGCGTGCGGGAGTGCGCAGAACCATATAATTATCCTCCAGAATGGGTTTCCTTGGATGTGCCTGATCTTTCCTGCGGTGGGCATGATGAAGTGGTGATCATGGCGGAAAATGTGCATGATGATCTTACTGATTTTGAGGATCTGATTTTCCGCGCGTCAAGCGATAATCCGAATGTCAAGATTACTCCGTCGATAATCAGGCCGGGTGAGCGCGATCCTGCCCAGGCACGTTTCAGGATTGAGCATGTGGGTGATCAGTCCCAGACTGCGCATGTGGTGTTTATTGCCGATGATAGTATGGGCGGCAAGAAGTCCATTGAAAAAGACATTTCAGTGACCTGCAATGCCGAGAACCAGCGTCCGATGCTCAAGGTTGATCCTGACCGTCTGGATCTCTCGTGTTCCATTCCTGACTCGTTTGATATCATCACGAGCGATCATGAAGGTGATGAGGTATTTGTGACGGTGAATGAGGATGACCCGCATGATCTTATTCGAATCGATTATGACGAGTCGGATTCGATGGTGACTGTAACTCCTCGCGGGACGAATGGCCAAGCCTCAGTCATCGTCACTGCAAACGATAACATCGATGGTCATGCTGATGTTGTGAAGACAGTTCCTGTGACTGTTACAGGTTGCGGCGGCAACACTGCTCCCACATGGAATCTTTTCACGATTCGGGAAATCCCCTGCGGAACGTATCGTGATTTTATCGTGACTGAAGCGATGGTCCATGATGATCATACGTCATTTGCGCGCTTGATCATTTCAGCTGAGAGTCTCGATAGTGATTTCACTGTTGAGCCTGCAGGAGACAAGACATTCAGGATAACGCACGTGAGCGGTGAGTCTGATTCAGGGACGATCCGTTTTACCGCTGATGATAGAGAGGAAGGAGTTAGATCTGCCGATAGGATTGTTTCTGCATCCTGCGATTCAGATAATCACGATCCAATCCTCGAATATATCGAGCCTCTCCACCTGTCATGCGATGGGTATGGCACGTTCGATATTGACGCGTCTGATAATGATCCTGGAGACGATTTGACATTTGATGTGGGTTTGGCAACTCCGTCTGGCTACGTCCGTGTGGAATATCCGTATGAGGGAGATAAGACAAGAGTATATGTGCATGCATTGGGGCGCGAGAAGACAGTGACGATTCCTGTCAGAGTCGATGATGGGAACGGCGGGTCTGATTCACAGAACGTCTATGTGTACATTGATTGTGATGAACAGGAGCATGAGCCTCCCGTCATCGGTGATGTGGCTTCGAAAAGGATTTCTTGCGATGACGAGTTTGCTGATTTCACCCTGCACGCGACTGCGGGTGGTGATGAGATAACCTATGATTATGCAGGACAGGGCGATTTTGACGTCGAAATAGACGGTTCCCGTGTTTCCATAGATAATCCGGGCTATAACTACAAGAGAAAGATTACCTTCATCGCTTCTTCAGAAGGAGGCACAGACACGACAAGCGCCACTTTTGAAGTCTATGGTTGCGAGGATGAAGAGGACGAGGAGCTCGATCTTGATGGCATCCCTGATCAGACTGTCTGCGAGGGAGACCGCTTCGATGATTTCGATCTCGAGGATTATGTCGATGCAGATGACAATGACCTTGATTATTCTTTCTCAGGGGAGGATGATCTTGAGGTGGATCTTGATGGGAGCGAAGTCTCTATAGATTATCCGCGAGGGTTTATCGATCGGGAATACATCACGTTCAAGGTCAGGGATTCGAACGGCAATTCTGACACTGAAAAGGTGAGTTTCCGCGTTGAAGAGTGTGACGGAAATGACTGGCATTATATGTCATACGATGTCTATGTCCCGACCATCCGCTTTGTGGAATTCAAGCCTACTCCTGAGCCGTTCACCATGTGCACGATCCAGGACCGCTTGACAAGAAGGACTCTTCCTGATGCAGACTGTGACGGCCTTCCTGATGATCGGGATAATTGCCCGACCACTGCAAATCCGAAGCAGGCAGACCAGAATACCAATGGCATCGGCGATGCTTGTGATCTTGCGATAACCTCGTTTGATATCACTCCTAAAGAGGTCGGCCAGGGAGGGTCTTTTGCGATTTCTGCAGGTGTTCGGAATAAGATGGGCGTCGACCTGAAAGGTATCCGCCTTGTTGCTACAGTAGATGGACTTGGTGTCCATGTGACCAAGAACATTGATTTCCTGCTTTCAGGCGAGTCAGACACAGTCGATATGATGATCGATGTCCCTGAGTGCACAAGCGCAAAGAAATACGTCGTCAAGCTGGCGGTGGAATATCTTGATCAGGACACGATCTATTCGTCTGGTCCGGTGACTGTCGTGCAGGGTTCCTGCTTTGCCGAGAACGGGAACCTGAATGTCGTTGATGTCTATAATATGCAGGATATCCCTCCGGGCGGAAATGCCGTGTTTCCCTTGAAGATAACAAACCCTGACCCGTATGCAAAGTCATACACAGTCCGCCTTATCGGCGTCGATGGTTGGGGGACATACTGGTTTGACACTGGATCGGTGGTGATTGTCCCTGCATACTCAGAGCGAACAGTGAATGCTTTTGTCGCAAGCCACGAGGACACGCCTGCTGGAGAGCGGACAATCATGGCTGAGATCAGCCATGGAAGCGAAGTGCGCCAGGTGGTGCTTGTCGCAAGCGTCAAAGGACAGGAAGAGAGGAAATATTCCTTGGTGATAACGATCCTCCAGATAGTATTGGTCCTGCTCGTGCTTGCAGCGGTGGTGATCGGGATTGTAGCTTTGCTCTCTCGGAGACGTGCCGAAGACAGGTATGCCTCACCTCAGTATTACTAGTTACGACTTTAGAATGGTTATGGAGCCGAAATGTTTAAATATGAGACGATATTATCAGAAGACAGGCGTTCCGGGGGTGAACGAGTGAATACGGGAAAGAGCCTCATCATATTGTTGATTGTCTTAGCGCTGGTCGTCCAAGTCAGGGGCGAGACATGCCAGTCGTATGATCGGATGACTGATCAGGTTCTTGAGGATGGCGATTGCGACATCATCCCTGACCAGGTAGATAATTGCCCCATTGTCGCAAATCAAGGCCAGGAAGACAGCGATCATGATGGCATCGGGGACGCGTGCGATATTGGAGTCAGGAGTGTCGTGCAGGAACGTGCTTCTCAAGAAAGCGCATCTTCCGGATTTTTGGATATTGATGTGAGCGCAGTATCATCACATGATCTTGAGGCAGGAGGTCCTGGAGAATTCTATGCGATCAGGCTTTCCAACAGCGGGAACAGTCCTCGCGTCATCAGTGTTGCAGTTAGTGACCTCTCGTGGGGAACCTATGCAGTAAAACCGGGAAGAACAGTCATCGTTGAGAAGGGAGAGACTGCGGAGCTGTTCGTGTTTGTCAAGGCAATGCAGACTGCAGTGGCGGGAGAGCACGAGTTTTTTGTGACGCTCGATAGTGACGGAACAGAGAAGAGGCTTGATTTTTCAGCGTATGTGGTTAAAGGGATGGAGAAGCGAGTATCCTGGTCTTATCAGAAGATGGAGGCCGTGTTTGTCGTGCTTGCGATAGTGCTGCTTGTCATTGGTCTTATCATCGGAGTAATGCGTTTGCGAGGGAGAAGTCAATGAAACGAAATAATTTGGTATTCCTGATTGTAGCACTCGTTGCAATAGCTGCCGTACGGGGGGAATTCATTGTGAATCTGTATTCGAATGAGTTTTCTGTGGCAAGCCCGAGCGATAATGTGAAGATATGCTCTTGCGGAACGAGAGTGGACTCATTTGAGATCACGAATGTCGGGAATGTCGATTCCACATTCACCGTCTCTTCAGAATCTCCTATCAATCAATGGATAACCCTTTCAGGAGGCAGCTTTTCATTGAAGCCTGGCGAGAGGAAGACAATGACTGCGGGAATTGCGATCCCCTGCGGAAAGACAGGCATCTGG
>JAGVFV010000009.1 GCA_020057445.1 archaeon
AGAGATCATCGAAAAAGTGGACTTCGGGACAAGCCTGGACGACGCCATCAACGAGGTCATCATCACAACACCCTCACCAGAACTTCGCAAGATGCTCTGGCAAGTATTGAATTCCCTCAAGACAGGCGCGGACGTCTCGACCTCCCTCACCGTCGTCCTTGACCAGATCGTGCGCGAGCAGAAAATATACGTCAACGAATACGGCAGGAAACTCAACCCGCTTGCCATGTTCTACATGATGATAGCGATCATCATACCCTCTCTCGGGATAGTCATGCTCATCGTCCTTGCGACATTCATGGGATTCAACCTGACCATGGGAATTCTTCTCGGCATCCTCCTCTTCCTCGCATTCATCCAATTCATGTTCCTCGCAATCATCAAATCATCACGACCAGCAGTCGACATCTGAGACCATGCTCTTCAAAAAAACAAAAAAAGAGGCATCGAAGGAACCAATAGCGAAAGCACCCATAGAAAAAGCCAAGAAGAAGCCAAAACGCGAAAAGCTATCCCACAGGAGGCTGCTTCGCAAATACCTCGACCTTGCAGGATTTGAGCACGTCCACGAAGACAGGCTGACAAAAAGGATATTTAACACCATCGTCTTCCTCTGCCTCCTCCTCACGCTCGTCACCATTGCAGCAGCAATCCTTCTCCGTCCAGGAATATTCGGACCAACACTCCTCATCATAGGCATATGGACAGGAGTCTTCGCATTCCTCCTCATCTTCACCTTCTTCATCCTGTACTTCTTCCTCGACATGCGCATGTTCAACCGCAAACTCCAGATAGAAACAGTGCTTCCTGACTTCCTGCAGCTCACCTCTGCCAACATCTCAGCAGGCATGCCGCTTGATAAGGCGCTGTTCTTCGCCGTCAGGCCTCAATTTGGCATCCTCGCAAAGGAGATAGAAGAGGTCGCAAAAGCGACAGTCGCAGGAGAAGACCTCACCGTCGCCCTTGAGAAATTCGCAAGCAAATACGATTCCACCATGCTCACAAGAAGCGTCAACCTCATGGTCGAAGGAATCCAGGCAGGAGGGGAAATGGCAGAACTATTGAACAAGATCGCCATCAACATCCAGGAACTGCGCCTCATGAAACGAGAGATGGCAGCAAACGTCACCACCTACGTCATCTTCATAGGATTCGCAACCATCGTCGGAGCGCCATTATTGTTCTCCCTCTCGACAACACTTGCCCAGATCATCCAGAACGTGGTCGCAAGCCTCGACCTCGGCTCAGCCTCAAGCTCCATGGGAGTCTCGCTCACCTTCAACGCAAACGCAGTCAACATCTCAGACTTCAAGCTCTTCTCCGTCCTTGCACTCTGCATCACCTCATTCTTCTCCGCAAGCATCATATCGATCATCCGCAAGGGAAACATCAGGGAAGGGATCAAATACATACCCATATTCATCATCGTGACCATCAGCCTGTACTTCCTCGGAGTCTGGACCCTCGGGTCCTTGTTCAAGGGGATGTTCTAGAAAAGACAAAAATAAGCACATTTAAATATGCCCGTCTATTAAACAGCACCATAAAGAAAAAATACCATGTCATCATCGAAAAAGACGAAGCAGGTTGGCTTGTTTCCGAAGTCATCGGACTTCCCGGATGCAATGTGAACAAAGTTCACATGCACATGCAAACCAAATGGTTTGCATTGTGCCACACACAAGCAAAAACAATGGACCAGCTTCTCGAAAGGACAAAAGAAGCCATAAGAGCATACCTCGAAACAGAGGAAACACCCTCTTTCTCAGATGAATTCATCGGTCTCCAGCAGATCGAGGTGTAAACCTTTGGCAAGACTGCCGACACTCACAGGAAAGTCGCAAAAATCGTGGAAAAATTTGGTTTTGTCTACAGTCATACTACCGGAAGCCATATGGTCTACACGCACAAGGACGGAAGAAGGACGACCATCCCCCACCATTCGGGTGAAGAGATCGGACCAGGTCTCCTCAACAAGATCATAAAGAAGGACTTAGGGATAAGTCGAGAGGAATTCTTAAAACAGTGGAAATGACAATCATCACACTCATCTCAAGCTAACGACCTTCCGTCTCTAACCCCTATTCACGAAACTTCCCGACTGCTACGCTCTTTTCTCTCATGCATGCTTCCTGTTCCCACTCAAGAATACCGGCAGCCGTCCACGACAGACCCCTGCTCCCTGCCTTCTGTCAGCCGTATTTTCCGAAACATATATAAATAGGCAATATAAAGGACGGCATAAGATAATATTCCGGTGTGAGGTGAAAACACTATGGCAAAAAAAGGACAAGCCGCAATGGAATTCTTGATGACCTACGGCTGGGCAATACTAGTAGTACTCGCAGCAATCGGAGCACTCGCATACTTCGGCGTGCTCTCACCAAAGAACCTACTCCCCTCATCGTGTACGGTAGGAGCGGGATTTGGATGCAGCAATGCAAAGGCAACTGCAGATACACTTACGTTATCGATGAGACAAAATCTTGGCGAAGATTTAGACTATTTCAACTTGACTGTTATAGGAGACGGAACAACTTGCACAGCAGGAACTGCCATAAGCAATTGGGCAGTGAGCAAATATGGTGTTGCAGGCAACCGGGCTTCAGCTGTCGGATTTAACTACACATTGAATACTGGCGCAACTGCGATTCCGTTAAGAACAGGAAAAGAATTAGCAAGATTTGATCTATCTGGTTGTCAATTTTCTGGTTCTGCATCCGTTGATTTCACCATAGAATACAGGAAATCAGGTGAAACAATCTGGCATAGCGCACAGGGAAAAGCAAACCTGAAAGTCGAAACTTAAATCCTTTATTTCTTTTTTTTCTTTTTTATTATCCTTTCTCTTTTCTGGAAGAATCCTGGAATAGACCTATCGCAGTCGTCACAAGCACAAGACTGCCATAGATTGGGCAAAAGCAAATGGGCAGGAAAGACCGTGGATATTCTGTGTAGACTCGGAGAACATCTGTCATGCGTATAGATTCGAGGCGAGACCTGTTCAGGAATATGAGACCTGAACAAGACTTCCATGGTCTATGCAGATGCGACTGGTCAATTTTAATCCCAGGTGTGAACCAAAGGCGCCATCAGTTCTTCCTATATCTGTTGTAAACGTTGAATTTTATCATAAAATCGCCATTTGTAATGGAAATATTTATAAATAAACTTACATTTTCTATCGGTCATGGAAAAAAGCGAGCTTCGACAGATCCTGCAAGAGCAGGAACAGAAGAAGGATGACGAGCACATCATCAGAAGAGAATGTGAAGATAATATCCGTGAAACTCCCTTCGTTCTCGTCATCTCCGGTCTTCGCCGCGTCGGGAAATCAACACTTCTCCGACAGATGAGAAAGAGGCGGGATGGGTATTTCATGAACTTCGATGATGACCGGCTCATTGGATTCACTGTCGCCGACTTCCAGCCTCTATTAGAACTCATGATAGAGCTTTTTGGCGACAAGGACACCTTTTACTTCGATGAGATCCAAAACATCCCTGGTTGGGAGCGATTTGTAAGAAAGTTATATGACAACAACAAGAAAGTTTATGTCTCAGGATCCAACGCAAACCTATTAAGCAAAGAGCTTGGAACCCACCTCACAGGCAGATACACCTCAATTTCCATCTATCCCTTCTCATTCAAGGAATACCTCCTATTCCAGGGCATTTCCGGCAACCCTGACACCACACAAGGGCGCGCAGACCTTAAACGAGCATTTCACAATTATATTCTTGACGGCGGACTCCCCGACTATCTCAAGACAGGAGATGTCGACTACCTCAAGACACTCTACCAAAGCATCCTCTATAAGGATGTGCTTGCGAGACACCGGCTCACCAACGAAAAGACACTCAAGGAACTCGTCCAATATGTCGCAAGCAATGTGGGCAAAGAAATAAGCTACAACTCCTTGAGAAAAACACTTCATATAGGAAGTCCGACGACTGTCAAAGAATATCTTGGTTTTCTTGAAAATACGTATCTTCTCTTTCTCATTCCCCAGTATGCATCATCCTTCAAGAAACAGCTCTATGCGAATAAGAAAGCATATCTCATCGATACTGCACTTGCCACAACCATCGGATCAAGGCTGTCCAAGGATACAGGCCGACTCCTTGAAAACGTGATATTTCTAGCTCTGCAGCGGCAGGGAAAAGACATCGCCTATTATCGTGGAGACGGAGAATGCGACTTTGTCGGAAACGGATACGCCATCCAATCCTGCCTTGAGCTGACAAAAGAAAACAAGACACGAGAGATCAACGGACTCCTCGCCGCGATGCGCACACTTCGCATCATGAAAGGTCACATCATCACCCTCGACCAGGAAGAAACAATAAAAGAAGGAAGACGAACAATCCATATCATGCCCGTCTGGAAATGGCCGTACTGAAAAAGGCATGTCCCTGACTGCATTAGACTCCAGAACTGTAAAAGGACAAGAACAGGCATGGGTCTACTGCCTGGACAACACTGACCTCGTGCACACCTACGAACTTGTCTAGCAAGACGGCAATGCAGACCCTGGCTGGGAAAGCACAGAGCAAGGCAAGACAGAACAAATATGTCTTGAAAGAAACATGAACAAGACAGCCATCGACTGGGCTAATGCCAACGGTCAGGAACAACCATGGATATTCTGTCCTGACAGCCAGAACATCTGTCATGCGTATGCATTCGAGGAGAGATAGGTACTGGATCAGAGTTGAAGAATGACTCCTGCTTACTCTACATACTTTTTCTGTCGCAGAAGGAATTTCCAGGCAGGAACACGGGTAATTTCCCTACCATCGATCTTCTCTGTGAATTCATTGTCCTTTGTGATGACCAATCCTTTTTTCAATCCATATAAATCCATAAACTTTTTCAGTCCAAGATATTCCTCCTTCTTCTCTCTTTGCTTCACTTCAATCGGCAAGATCGATTTCCCCTTCAAGACAATATCCACTTCGTCCTTTTGAGGGCTTCGCCAGAAATACTTGGCATGAACTGCCTGAACAATGAGATTCTCCACGAATTTGGATTCTTTTTGGGCATCCTCAGACAAATGGAGAGATAACGCGGGGATTGCAGGATAGAACTTCTTGAGGCGCTTCTCTGACACACTCTCATTTCTCGAATAATTGTACAGTTTGGAGATGACAAATGCGTTTTCAAGATAAGAGATATATTTCGCAAGACTCTGCCTGGAAATGCCAATTTCCCTAGACATCCCTTCAAGATCAACCAACTGCCCGGGATTTCCGATAAGAATGTTCACCACTGCCTGCAGATGTGACGGGTTTTCCACAGGGAATAATCGAGGGATATCTCTGTAGATGATTTTTTCAAGGACTAATTCTTTCATGTACTTGACCTGGATCTCTCCATCAGCAATGTCCACCAGCTCAGGAAAACCCCCTGTCTTAGAGTATTCCCTTAACCGCCTGATGATGTCTCCCTTGAATACATCGAGATTACCAATCTTCACCTCCTTGAATTCGAGAAATTCGGGAAACGTAAGAAGATCAACAGAAAATGTGAACACCCGTCCTGCAAGACTCTCTTTCGCATGGGAAGCCAAGTTCAATGATTCAGATCCTGACACATAGATTTTCAATCGCGGATATGTGTCATAAATTCTCTTCACTTTCTCCTGCCAATTCTTGACCTTCTGTATCTCATCAAAAAAAACTACCTGATTTCCAATTTCTTCTTCAAATAGCAGAGAGTATTCCTCAAGGATTGCACTTATTTCAACATCCCAAAAATCATCAAAAGAAAAAAAAACAACATGCTTCCCTTGCACTATGTACTCTGAAAGAATTTTTTTTAAAAGTGTTGTTTTTCCCACCCGTCGTAAACCCGTGAATGCAATTATCTGCCGCAAAGGCTGATATTTTTTTATCTCTTCCAACATATTCCTGTGCTTGAACGCAATATCTACGTGTCCCGTCTTCCACCAGGGATTTGAGATGACTAACTCATTCCGAATCCGTTCATTCATGTCAACTCTGATTAACGCAAATTTAATAATAGGTCAAATAAGAATAACGTATATTTAAATATTTCGATACGAGTATTCGAGTTTCTGCCTTAATTCTGCTTCAAAAAAACATGACCTTGGCCGCATCAGACGCAGGAACTGCAAACGTCAAAAATGTGCCTTGGGTCTTCTGCACTGACAGCCAGAACATCTGCCATGCGTACAGGTTCAGCACTGCAACGTTGGTGGAAGAATAGATCATTCTCTTTCTCCAACTGTCGCATGAACGCATTTCCTATGATTGATCAGAGTGATCTGGAACTTCATTGTCATTACTGATTTTCGATTACACCAATATATTTCCGGTTATCCATTGCATATCCCTTGCTTATTGCGCTCTTAACGGCAAATTTCCGGCTTCTTGCCTATTTCTTCCGTCTTTTCCCGAGCAAACCATAATAATAAGAGAATCATATCATAAATAATATAACCGAAAGTTTAATAAATAGTTAAACATTTACACAAAATACTTCCAAGATAACCTCACTTTCCGCGTCATCACCATAACCAGCCAAACCAGACACCGCGTACTCACTGTCATCATCAAGAGAGGAAGAATATGAACACCTGCATAACCTGTAACACTCCATTGCGACCGTGTAAAGTCAGTTACAAGAATGAACGCTATGAGGCTATGCAATGCCCGCGCTGCAAGCAGAAGGTCTTCACAGAAGACCTCGCGATCAACGCACTGAAGAAGCTTGAATCACTCCGGCTCAAGAAAGAATATGACAAAGTCCCCCTTCACATCGGAAACAGCATCGGCATGACCTTCCCAAAAGACATCACCAAATCATTCAACCTCGACAATCCAAGGACACGGCTCAAGATCATACCCCATCTTGGCCAGAACAAGATAGAAATAGAGGTCAGTTAAACCCCTTCAGACCACCCGCATCTACAATTCCGAAAGAGAATTTTTATAAATTTTGGATTAATCTGAAACTACAACTTTATTCAGTTCAGAATAAACGACCATATTGACGTTCTCATATACTAATAACGCGGCCGCAACTTCTCTTTTAATGCAATAATGAACGACTGCCATTCCGGTCGCAATGATTTCGGGATGTAGTGGTTCGTCGCATTCGCGATATTCTTGATCTCCTTTATATTAAGTGTGAGCTTCTTTTCCATCTCTTCATATTCTTTCTTCGAAGGGCGAAGCGGGCAGAGGTCTGCAAGATAAAATGCATCATAGATGTCTTTCCCTTCAGTCCTTCCGAGCAGGCAGTCTAGCTTCTGACGGAGAAGTGTCTCCAGAGAATAGACATGCATCAATGCAGCTTCTGACGGGACGAATCCGAAATTCACCACTTCCTTCGCGCATTTTGAGACATGTCTCTTTGGGGAGAACTCGATCATGATCCTATCCTTCATGTTGAGAGGATTTATGAAGAACGCATCATAGCGGATGGTCCCTCCCATGAGCCTTGGTTTCTCAATATCAAAGCCGATAACGCTTTTCATGAATCCCTTTGTCTGCGCTATGGCCTCTTGCATGCTTCTGTCTGTTTTCAGGTCAAGATCGATGTCCTCAGAGAACCGGGCATGATCCTTTAGATACAGTCGGTTGATTGCTGTCCCACCTTTCAGCACAAGCCTGTCATCCTTGATCGAAAGAAGCGCAGTCGAGATCATAAGATCCTTATAGATATAATTCAACGAGAGCTCATGCCTTGCCGAAAGCCTGCGAAGGTCAGTGATGTCCATCAATGCCACCATCCTATGATCTTTTCCCTTCCTAAGCCATCTTGGATGTTCCAGTCCTTATTAAAGACTGTCTTTCCCTCACCAAGATGGACATTATTTCCTCTCTGTGATTTGAGGTACGGGATGACGTGTTTTGGAATCTTCATCTTTGCCTCTGATTCCAATAATTCGAGGATATATCCTGTGCGTTGATGAAGCGACTTGTTATCAGTCATCCTGAAGAATGCCAGGAATTCATCCCAGTCAAAGCTGCTTGAGGAATAAATGGCCTTCGTTATGATGCCGTATCCCACAAGATTCGCCTTGAGGAGACAGTCAAAGATGGTCTTCTCCGGAGTAGATGCAGTGTATTTCCCATACTGCTTGAATCCTGTGTACGCAGCTCCTAGGGGGAGATAGATTATCTCATGTTCGCCGAAATTGATCTTATTATAGTCTTCTTTCGTCATTACATAGATGCTCACATCCTCATAATCGATGAGATTATGCAGCCGAAGAGCAGAGGATAAGCCAAGATAGCCCTCGTGCAGGCGAAGGGCAAGAGCCCAATAATCCACCTGTTCCGGATGGACATAGAAGTCTCTTTGCACCCTCTTGAGATACCCCTTCTTCCAAAGGGAATGCAGTATCTTCCTCACATACTCGGGAGACTTATCAGGAAATACGAGGCGAATCAATTCATTGTCAATGTATTCTTTCTCATTGATAAGACTCCAGATCTCCTGTTCCGTCGGCGCAAGGTAGTTTATTTTAGCCATATAATTACCAAATTGGTAATTATCTATATAAATTTTTCTATTCCTATTGAAATAGATACCTTTTTTAACACGACGAATACCTCATAAAATATGAAGCGATGGCACGCACTCCTGTTCATCATTCCCGTCGTCATATTATTCATCGCTCTTCGTCTTCCGAAAGAAAACGTCTGGACTGACGAATCCCTCGTCCATTATGCCAACCTGAAGGAATCGGCAAAGACAGGGCATATCGATGCGTCTCTTGCAGGATGCGACGGCACATCAGCAGTGACGGTCGCAACAATCCCCTTCTTCCTCTCTTTCCTTGGACCGAAGATAGCATTCTTCACCGCCGGGCTCATCTTTGGACTCCTCGTCGTGCTCTTTTTCTTCCTCCTCTTCAGGAAACTCTTCGGAATGCGGGTCGGACTCATGGCTGCAGGATTGCTATCTGTCCTTCCAGTCTTCGTGAATGTATCTTTCATTGGCGCATTTGGTGACTGGATACTGCTCGCATTCCTCCTCTCGACGATATATCTTATCCATTCCTGCATCCATGAGGATTACAAGAAGACAAAAGCGGTCATCGCGGGTGCAATACTTGGTCTTTCTGTTCTTTTCTGGAATATCTTGTTTATCATTGTCCCTCTCCTCTTCCTCGGAATCGATTACATCCTCTACCAGAATGCGCTCCCTGAGAAAAAGCAGAAGCAACGCACACGAAACACGTCAGCGCTCTATTCCTTCTTCGCATCCTTGGTCGTGTTCATCATCATCTCAGGATTCATCAATGGATTCACGACTCTCTCCATTCCTGCGGTCAACCTCTCCAGCCTCCACCTGTTCTGGTCCTATTACTGGATCTTCCTCCTCGTCGCAGTCCTCGGCATCATCTCCTACACCAAACACCTTCCAAAACCCACATATGCTGCCTACCTTGCAGTCATCATTTCCTCACTTGTCTTTGGGATACTTTTTTCTCATTTCTTAT
>JAGVFV010000016.1 GCA_020057445.1 archaeon
ACAAATGAAGCGACCTCTGCATATGCTGACAAGTTATACAGGATCGTCGTCTTGAAGTTGGGCTTGACCCTGTAGGAACCCACCTGGCTTTGATACGCCGCTTCTGCAATCCCTGGCGTTCCGCCCCAAAAATAATAATAGCCCATCACTGTCTCAACATACTTAGCATCGCCCCATTCACCGCAACCCCAACCATTATACCCTCGAAGCGCGGCCTCCCATTCGACATACTCCCTATCTCCCCGCACACAACCCTGCTTATTGCAGCACTCTGGATATGTCTTTGCCTTCTTCCTATAGTTCGCATTCAGGATATACGTCCCGCAACAAATATTCTTATCCGGATTGAAATACTCTTCCTCAATGACCTTTGAAGAAAAACCGCATTCCCTAACACAAGACTTGTGATTCTGACTAGGAACTATCTGCATGAGACCCAATGCAGGATCCTTGCTCGGACTCTTCGCCCTCGGATTGATATCAACCGTCTCATGCGTCATGATCGCCTTTATGTACGCATCCTCAACCCCGAACTGTGCAGCATATCGTGCGATAGTAGGACCGTACGCATTCACCTTCGCCGCTTTTTCAGGACGAACAGCGCCGGAACGATCAATCATCGGCTGCGGTTCGCCACCGCTGGTCTTATCAGACCTACCTTCAGTCTTCTCCAGAATTGCGACCAGCTCATATGTCTTCGGATCGATCCTCGAACAGTCATCCTTGAACAAATCTCTCGAGAGCTTCCCATCTACAAGATATTTCTTGCAGCTGTCTGCCGCGGGATTGAACATCGAGAGGGTCTCGTCAGGATACAGGCAGAATGGATTCTTCCCAGGATCCGTCTTTCCGCGATAATTGCCATCACCATAAATCTTCAGATCCAGGTGCGCTGCCTCGGAATACCCCGTATCCCCTGAAAAGCCGACGAACATGCCCTTCGATATCGGATCGCCCATGTTCACCTCCACACTCTTCAAGTGGCTGTAGCGCGAGTAGAGATTCTCGCCATGCTTGATGACGACGTTATTGCCGAAATTCCCGCACTTTCCCCAGCAGCCCGGACGACAAGCCCGCCCTGCAGAAGGATTCTTCGCCACGCTGCAATCGCAAGAACCTACCCAATCTTCACAGACCTCGACAACGGTCCCTGGAGCAATCGAGAACACTTTGCTGTTCTCCTTCAATTCGAAATCAATCCCGTCATGCTCATCTTCTCCCTTTCCCTTGATAAATCTCTTACCATAACAAGAAACGATCTTCACATCCCCTTCGACAGGAAGACCAAGACCTGCCTTCACATTCACCAACGTCGCAACACCCTGACCTGCACGCAAGCCCGCGATCAACGGCACTGCAAGGTCCTCATCGGAAATACCAATGACTGTCACAGAAGAACCATCGCTCTTCAGGTCATACTGATACGCATCCAAGGGAAAGAGAGGATACTGAGACAAATACCCTTGCAGACGATCATCAAACACAGACAACACCCCTTCTTTTCCTGACGGAGAGCATGCCTTTTTCTTCTCATTCCACAACGGAAATACGTATGTGCCGCAGGAAGCGTCAGGAAGACCGCCACCTTCTCCAGCACGAAAAATCGCATCGTATGCAGCATACTTTGCGCTATAGTCAAGGAAGAGGAGCGCGTCCTCTGCTATGTATTTCGCCTTCATCACGTCAAGGGGGATCTCTCCAAGGCCTGCAGCCTGATCCATCACCTTTGCCTGATGGATCCTCACCCAGAATATCCCCACTGCAAACAGGAAAAACATGGCGATCACGATCACCAATCCGGATCCCTTCTTGTTCATCATGCCAACTTTACCTGCATCTGCACATTTGATTTTTTTTCAATAGCAATCACCGAACCGTCAAGTGATGGCAAATATGTCATGGAAGGAAAGACTTCAGGTCTATTCGTCATTTGCTGATACCATAAGCTCTTCAGAAGGTTCGGCTCATCGTCATAAATCTCTCTCGATCCTTTCACCTTCAATGTCATCCAACTCTTCTTTGTCCCTTTCGGACTCACTTTCTGCAGTTCATTAATGCGATCTTCTAGTCTCTTTTCCGCAAGCGTCTTTCTCGCATCGCCGTACTCGCCAAGGATCAGCTGGTCAGCGATGGTTCCGTCGCCAAGAGGCTCTTGCAGCAGAAAAAGGAGCTCGCGATCATGATCAAGCACGACAAGCTCCTTGTTAAAATACTCGCCCTTCGCTGATTTCTCACAGCTTGCGGGAAGGAACAAAAAGCAAAGGCCGATTGCCGCAAGCACTATCCCTATGAAAATTTCAGTTATATCGGCCGGTGACTCAAAACCCTTCTTATGCATAATATCCTCAAGATAGTGAAACCTTCAGCACGCCAGACTTCACTACACCTCCCTCCATATACACGACCTTGAACGGCTTCACCCTGTTCGTGACTTCCTGAACACTATTTTCCCCGCCAGCGACAAGCCTTCCTGTCTGCTCTTCCAATCCCACATGCACCTTTGACTTCCCCTGTGAAAAGCATTCGTCGATACGAGCATCATTCACAAGAGTTGCATCGATGATAGGGTACGTCCTCTCCAGATCCAAATCACGCACGCCGACGCAAGAGAAGACCCGCTCTGCATGCACCTCATCCAGGACATCCTGATCCAAGAACAAATACCCATCAATATATGCGCGAGCAGCAAGGATAAAGAGTAATATCAGGGGGACGAAATAAAAGATGAAGACCGCATAATACGGCAACTTCGACCCTGCTCCGGCACCTCCTTTCTTGTTCATGGCAGATAATACTCCCTCACAGCAACGACCACCGGCTCCGCATACCCTGCAGCGGGGCCAAGGCCGCTTCCCATCTCGATCAGCAACGTCGGGACATGATTCCGAAAAACGGAGAACTCATTCAGATGAGTCGTCGGAAGGGCGAGCTCCCTCGACACAAACAAACCCTCCGTTCCTAAATACCTATTGTAGGTGATCTCGGCAAGCTTCTTGCTCTTTTTCGAATTCAAGATGTCCTCATCAGCATAATAGATACGAAGGATGTTCTCTGCATTCGTCGATATGAAAATGATCATGTCAGCGTTCTCCTCTGTCGCATCCTTTTCAGACTCTATGCTCGCCATATTCTTCAAGAGATTGATGATATCTTTCGCCTCGGGCTTTCCCGTGATAAAAATCCTCTTTGTCTGCAACGTCCCTGCAGTGTCCAGGTCCTCGACAGCGAGCGTTCCTGCCTGCACATTTGTCGTCGGAGAAAAATGGACGCCTGTCCGATCCTTCAAAAAGTCAAGAGAGACGAACAGGAAATTCTCGTTCAAGCCGACATAATCCGCGTGCGGAATATACGGATAGTGCGACTTTTCAGAAAAATCCGAGCTTCCCGGGCTTGAGACGAGCACGAGACTGTCCTTTGTCTCGAAACGGCACTGGTCAAACCTGTGCGGGTAGGTGATGCCTGCCGTCGCATCCTTCGGAACACCGTACAATGCATCGATGATCGTCGCAGAGTCCTTCGCAATATACTCCTGGTTCATCCCGTGCGGGCTGCCTATGCGGTACGCCAATGCCAAGAGGCACAGTACGGCGACAGCCGCAACAGTCAATTCCATCCACGTCCATTCGACAGTCTGCCCCTTCTTCATTCCTTCACCACGAACACCAGAGGATACGGAGGATGATCGACAGGAACATCGAAAGTGTTCACGACATCGATAAGCGCATAGGACTTGCCAGCCACCCATCCGAGGATCCCGCTCTTGTCGGTAACCTTGACTGTATCCTGCGACTGCTCAAACTCCAGATCATAGTTCTCCTTCTTCGTATCCCACTGCGGATTCCCAGTGACCGGGTCTGCCATGACGACATACACCTTCAGATAATACCAGGGAGTTGAGTTCATCTCATCAAAAGGAAACGGAGCCTTGTCCTTAATCTCCCGAAACGGACCAGTGAACCCTTGAGAATTCTCGATCAAATAGGAGATTTCTTCAAAACCGCTATTCTCCAGGCGGAAGCGAAGGCTTGACAAGGTAGTCGGCACTTCGAGCGTCTTCCTCTCCAAGCGCAATTTCCAATCCTTCCTCTCAGTAGGTGCGATAGCGCGGGCGATCTCCTCCTTCAATGAACAAGTCTCGCCCGCGATGCAAGCATATGCTGCACGCCTGAGCAAGATCCCTGCATCAACACGCTTCTTCTCATCAGAAGTCATACAGGGAAGCCCTGTGCAGACACCGACAACGCCCCTATAATTCTCAAATGTCGTGCCCCGCTGCGAGGAACGAACAGGCCTCCCGTGTTCATCATTACTGTCATATAATGCGCCCATGATAAAACCGCCATTTGTAGTGAAAGCAACACAGTCAAGAGTCACCGCAGCATTGCATTCCTTATATGCCTTGGCATAGGTCACATCCTGCTTTGTGCAGTCCACCTTGTTATTTCCTGACCCGCCACACTGGAATTGTTTTGAAACCAACCCTGGCTTTTCAACCAGCTCGATCCGGGAACACGCGCACACGCAAGAATCGGCATCGCCACACTCGTCAGGCTTCCAGACCTGATAATAATCCGCAAGATTCACCAGCGCGAGGATTCCGGGCATTCCTCCTGATGCAGACTTGGACTTCGGAGCATAATAAAATCGCAGATACGACTCCTTGTTAAAACCAATAAGGGCGCCATCCTTATAGAGACTTACCATCTGGCTGTCTTGCGTGCCGCTCTCTGCGCCAGAGATAGAAACGACGTTCTTCACGAAGTCCTCATATGAATTATATGCAGTGCTGTCAGCACCGCTCAGCATCCTCGCGAATGCCACTCCTGCCACTGTAAACAACAGCACTGCAAAAATAAAGGCTGCAAAGAATTCCAGCGAAATCCCCTTCTTCCCGTTCATGCCTTCTTGGCCTCCGCGCATGCTTTTGTCGTCGACACATCACATGCCTTGACATCAGCGTCTGTCCCGCAATAGCCATGAGGCGAATCGTCCGCGTCAAGTACCATCTTTTTCAGAGATATTGGAATCCCCGGAGCGTTATCCTCCTTCATCTGACCGCACTTCTCCTTTGTCGCCAACTTCGGATCCGTCACTTTCTTCGCCGGTAGACAATCCGATTTATCAAGATTCCAACGACCATCTACTTTGGAGCAGACATATGCATATTCAACGCACGCAGTACCTATGTCGCTTCGCGTGTCTACCAATGCCACCTTAGCAACACCTTCCGGAAGACACTTGCAATCATCGGATCCGTCAGGCATACCATCCTTGTCCGTGTCCTGGGTCGCAAAGCACTGCTTGACATCATAATCCTGCCTGGATTTGGAAAACCAATGATACAGCATAGGAATGACAATCACCAACACCACTGCCAAGACTATCAAAGGCAACAATAGACTCGTATCTCCTCTTCTATTCATGTGTCCACCACCTTGCAAATTTTCCTGTTCGGATTCTTCAAGTAATCTTCAATCACGCTTTTCTTCAGGCCGTTCTCATTTCCCTCTACAGATCCCCCGTTCGGGACAAAACAGACATTCGCGCCGTCAAAATACATGACCCACACACGCCTCCAGTCATACTCGATAAAATCATTCTTCAAAGTCTTCTTGATCTCCGGAACCTCAATTTGTTCCAGATCCCTTCCATGAATCAGCAATTCACCGACAGAACTGAACTGATTCTTCTCGCACTCCTCAAAATTCGAGTCAAGACACTTCTTCAAGTCTTTCGCCGCATTCGCCGTCATGATGCACGGAGCTCCGCCTGCCTCTGAAAACCTCGCCCGCGCCCGTAGCTCCCTATCTGTCAGGTACACCCACTTGCCATCGCTCTTTTCCATCATATGCAAGATGAACTCATCATCTTTCCGATTGTTGTTCACCACTGTCCATGCTTTCTCGTCATCGAAAGAAAACAGGACGAGGCAGGGAGCCTGGTCGACAGAAGGATGCGTCATATGGATGAACTTGGTGAATGCCTCCCGCGCATCAATATCAAGACTCTTGCTGAAGATGACCCCATCATTTGTCGCAGTAATCCCCTTCAGCTGGGTCTCATCGATCTTCTTCTCAATGCCAGTGATGGAATCCTTCATCTGCGCCCAGGCGCCTCCTGGCCAGAAAAGCCACGTGAGAATCAGTCCTAAGGCGACGATGGCAACTATCAGTTGCAACAGCATAGACGTCATCCCTTGCGATTTCATCTCCAGCTCATCCTCCAAACAGGCTCGAATGTCTTGCCTTCATATACAAAAAAAAAGCCAATCCGCAGAGGGCCATGATAAGTATGAACATCAGGATCATCTTCATCACATACCACGCTTCCGCTCCCTTCTTATGTAACAACTTCACACAACCCCTCAATATTGCTCGCATCATCAATAATCACATAATTGTTCTTGGTCGCCGGCGGCTGCAAGAACTTCAGACTCCGCTGTCCTGACACAACAGCAATGGCATACGCTCCATTAGGATAGAATCCTACGGCATTTCGCTTTGCCTCACACTCTGTGTCAGACAATTTTCTTTTACCTTCATAACAAAACTGGTCATTATCCCTTGACGCTGAAGGAAAGACATCGATCCGACCCGGAAATCCTGAAGGCGAATCCTGCACATAATCCAGGTAGGTATATTCCGTCCCCTCATAGGATTGATACGGAACCATTCCCAAATCAGCAAAAAAATCAGTCGCAGGGATGAACATGCCCTTCTCAAACCCGTTCTTCTTCTCATGGATATTGAACTTATACACTATAAAACACATCTTGCCGCCAAATACCCTGTGCTGAAACACGTCAGGCTTTCCCTCAAGCGTCTTTCCCCACGCGTCAACTATCAAGTCCATGATCTTCGTCTCCACGTCCTCTTTCCCACCGGCATTTTCGCCTATGGTCATCGAACACGTCTTGCACAGGTCAGGCTTA
>JAGVFV010000174.1 GCA_020057445.1 archaeon
ACTTCTTGAGATCGATCTCGACTACACCTACCTGAACTATATCGAGAAACCGCTCATCATCAGGGACGCGACAACAGGAGACCATCCGTAGGGGAGTTACGCTCTCCCTGGGCAAAGCGGAGAGTAGGGGACGTTCACTGCGTGAAGTCCCCTTATCTGCACTGCTCATCATAGTCAGAATAAATTTCGAATGATATTCTATTTCATAGAACAAAAAGATGCGAGCAAGGATTCCAACTGGATGAACTCATCACTGCCCTCGACCAGACGGAACTCGATCTCACCGCACATCTTGACCATTTCCAGACGTTTCTCTGCAGGCACATCAAGAGCCCAGATCTCCTTCTGGACCTGCTTGATCACATCAAGGCCGGAAAGACCATAACTGAGCATTGTCGAAAGAAGCTTGTTCTTCGCCTCGACAAATCTTCCTTTGACGCATTCTTCAAGCACTGCCTTGATCTCTTTTGGCTTTGCAATGCTTGCCATATTGTAGACTGCATCCTCACTGATCTTATCGCCGACAGAGGCACAGGCCTGGAGTACGTTCTCTACCCTCCGAACATCACCTTCGGCAACCTCGCAGAGCGCCTCGACTGCCTTTTCGTCTATCTTCAGCTTCTCAGCCTTTGCGATCGTCTCGACGATCTTTGCCATCTCCTTCTTATCCAGCGGAGAGAACCGAAAAACAGTACATCTTGATTGGATGGGATCGATGATCTTCGAAGAATAATTGCAGGAAAGGATGAACCTTGTCGTCGCAGTGTAATTCTCCATCGTGCGCCTTAAGGCCTGCTGCGCCTCCCTTGTTAGCGCGTCACACTCATCGAGATAGATGATCTTGAACGGCACGTCCCCCATAGACCTTGTCCGTGCAAAATCCTTGACCTTGTTCCTGACAACGTCAATGCCGCGCTCATCAGACGCATTCAATTCCAAGAAATTCTGATGCCACTCCTTGCCAAAGAGCTTTCGCGCGATGACAAGGGAAAGCGTGGTCTTTCCCACGCCCGCAGGCCCTGAAAACAAGAGGTGGGGCATGTTCTTCCTCTCCACAAACGCACGGATTTTTTCAATGATGTCTTTCTGCCCGCGAATCTCCTCAAACGTGGAAGGACGGTATTTTTCAGTCCAGATGGCATGGTCCATGCCCAAGAGTATCCGTAATTGTTTTAAATAATTTGCCAAAATTTTTATAGCATAATACCCTTGTTCTGAGAAGATATCAACAATGAGGTGTCAAATGGCAAAAAAACATGATTGTCGCACATTCCATCACCACTGCGGACCCGCAGGAGCTGTCTACGGGCTTGGCTTCATCGGAGCAGCCATATACTACATCTCCACAGCAACAGGATTCTGGATTGGCGTCCTCGGATTCCTGAAAGCGATCATCTGGCCGGTATTCCTCATCTACCACGCGATGGGATTCCTCGGGATGTGATTTCTCCCTTCAATACTTTTTTAAACTCTTTTCCATTTCTCATTATCTATGGGTGTTGAAGATCCTGAAGGGCACTGGCGGACACGGGATTGGCGGACAGGAGAAGTCATCTATATGGGTCAACAGCTTCCGGACGGCACGTATATCCCCTCTAAAGAATCAGAACAATACTTCAAGGAACGACTCGAAGACATCACCTCCCTCGAGGCAAAGGATAAAGTAGAAGATTACCTCTCAGGCATCATCGATGATGCACGAGGCGCACTGGATCTTATGGGTGAGGAGAGAGGACCTCTCGAAAAAAAGACGGAGACAGTGCCTGTTCCAGAAAACGCTTCATTCTTAGATAAACTCTATGCACTCATCCGCCGGACGAAGCTTAGAAAGAACCATCAGGGACAGTAGTTCAACACACCAAAAACCTGTCATACTATATGTGCGCTAGATAATGTCCTCTTCTGCAATCACCATGTAATCGCCTATCGCGACAACAGATGAGAACGGCAGGAGCAACTGGCCTTCCTTGGTCTTCTCGAGGTCCAACCGCTCAGTATAAATGGTGGGGTTGATAAGGACCATATGGATGAGCTCGCCTGAGCTTGTCTCAAAGATGATATCCCCCACTTCGCCAAAGCGTTTCCCGCTCTTACTGACGACAGTCTTACCGATGAGCTGCTTTGAGAATTTCTTCTCTTCCTCATGGACTTCTGGTTTTCCCGACCACACAGGTGCCTTGACTTCTGGAGTTTTTTTCATGTTAATGACCCTGAAATATTTATTATTTACTAATAGATACACCTATATAAACTTTTCGAACCGCAGAGAGATCATTTAAAAGCAGATAAGCCCTTTTGGCACGTGAGACGTCAAGACCTCCACCTTCTTTCCGAGGAATAGGTCATCCTCGATCCGGATGCCAAACCCTGCATAGATGCCCGGCTCAACAGTCACCACCATCCCTTCTTTCAATACCTGACCTTTCACTTTTCCTAAGGAAGGGTACTCATGGATCTCAATGCCAAATCCGTGCCCAAGGCCGTGGGTGAAGAGCTTTTTATGCTTGCCAAGGAGCTTTCTTGCCAAGAGATATACCTTTCGGCCTTCCAACTGCCTTTCTCGATATTCCATGATGCGACCTATCGCCTCTTCCTGGCATCTCCTGACAAGCGCATAGCGCACCTCATCCCTCTTTGATGGCTTCCCTTTATAGAACGTGCGGCTGATATCGCTGCAGTACCCCTGGTATTTCACCCCGAAGTCCACAATCAAGAAGCCGTGTTCGAGCTCCTTCTCTCTCCTGTAATGCGGAATTCCCGCGGCCTTCCCGCTCGCAACAATGGGCTCAAATGCCAATGTGCAACCCTGTTGTACTGTCTCTACCTTCAAAAAACGCTTGATCTCTCCCTCAGATTTGAACACGGGAAGCTTTGCAATCAACCTGTTCATAATATTCCCCGCAATCCTGCATGAAGAGCGGATCTTCCTCATCTCTGCAGGGGTCTTTCTGCTTCGCCATTCACCAAAAAAAGATCCCAACAACACCTTTCT
>JAGVFV010000195.1 GCA_020057445.1 archaeon
ACCGTTCAAGAACATGGCAGGTCTGGATAATTCCTTCCCGCTCGAATGTGCAGCAGGCTTTCATGTCTTTTTTCTGGACTTGGATCTCTTCAGTGCCGATGATGTGGCTCGCTTCGACGACGCTTCCTACGGCTGATGTGGAAATTCCTTCCTCTCCTTGCTTGTAGCGGACAAAGAGGAATATATTCATCGCAAGGAGAAAGATGAGAAGGAACGCGCCCCATGCGATAAGTTTCTTGTTCATGGTGGTCTATGGACATGTTTTGGTTTATATGTTTTTAGGTATTTGTTTAGCACCTTCGAAACGCTCGACAGCAAGACAGAAGGTCCTGCTTCCCCGACGGGGGCGACCCCCAGCGACGGACAGGATCGACACGCCGAAGGCGTTTCGACCTTATGGTGTTAAACAAATACGTTTTTAGTATATGATGCCGACGACGATGCTTTTTATTTGGGCAAAGCGGACAAGCTCATCGTCGGGCAGGAAATTGTTGTCTCCTTTGGTGATCACGAACCATCCTTCATTGTCGACTCCTTGTGAGATGACCCGATGGATGATGTATGCGCGGTAGCTGTTGGAGTAGTAGACGATGATGTCGCCGATGTGGATGTCGGTCTCATCGCGAGGCTTGATCTCAAGGGTTGTGGAGTTCTCGTTGAGGAGGGGAAGTTCAGAATAGGTGTTGATGATTGTCCCCTTGCTCGCAGAGGAGAGCTTGATGATGATTTCGTCATCTTTGACGAATATCTTTTCGTGGGCTATTCTGTCTGTTGGCGAGATGACTTCAGTCCCGAGTTCCTTGTAGTTTTCCAGCCGGTCATTGAGCTTGATGATGAGCTTGTCCTGTTCTGCAAGGATTGATGTCAGGAGCGTGTTGTTCTTTTCAAGGAGCTTGTTTCGCTCCATTTCAGCGTTGAGGGCATCTTCAAGGAGGCTGTTTTGCTCGCTGATCTCTTCAGGAGAATTGTATTCGGTGAAATTGTCGGTCTTGTTTGTAGGGATGGCGAGAAAGACGACGGTGACGATGAGGATCGTGATCGCTGCTATGAGGATGATGTCGCGGTATCCAAGATCGGTTGCCATGGGTTGTCTATTGTTCTTGTATTGTGAAAAGATTTAAATATACTTGAGTTGTGATGTGAGGTATGCAAAAGACGCAAGGTATGGTTGCTGGTGCAGTCTTCTCTTTCGGGATATTGGTCGGTGCGGTATTTGGTGTCTTGAACATGTTCACTCCTCTTGTCACTTGGATCCTCCTTCTGTTTGGCGCGGCTATCGGCGTATTCTTGTGGCGTTATGGTGATGGAAAGCAGGTTCTTTTCGCTTCTCTTGTCCTTGTGGTCATCGGGCAGTTTGGCCCAAATGCGCTCATCAATGCGAACACCATGCTCAATGTGCTGAATGGGATCATGCTTGTGTTCCTTCCTGTCTCGATCATCTGCGCCGCACGGATTGTCTTTGAGATGAAAAAATCATGAAGTCTTCGGGATTATCTGCTTGTCTTCCTTCTTTTTTCCAAGGTTGAGTTTGGAGAAGAGGCCGCTCTTCTTTTCTTCTTTTGGCTTTTCCTCGAGTTCTATTTTCATGCTGTTCTTCTTTTCGACCTGGTCGACTATCTTCTTGAACTTGTCATCGAGCTCTTTCTTGTGGGATTTGGTCTTTTCGTCAAGCAGGGTGATGAGGGCGCTCGTGTGCTTCTCGAAGTCATTGAATTTGGTGATGATGTTTGAGAATTCTTTCTTGTCTGCCTTGAGGTCGAGGGTCACTTTTATCTTGTCAAAGTCTCCCTGCATCACCTTGAATGTGGCCTGCATGTCCTTGACTGTGGAGTTGAACTTGTCGAATTCTGCGAATTTTTTTGACACTTCGATGAATATGGTCTCGACCTTGTCAGAGTGCCTCTCGATCATTGCCTGGACTTTCTTGCTCTCGGCGACCTCCTTTTTTATCTCTTCGTTGAGCTTGATGACCTGCTCGACACCCTTGTAGAAGTTCATCTGCGTCCGCATCTTCTTCATCTCGCCCATGAGGTCTTTCATGAGCGATTCGTTCGCCTCGATGTTGGCCTTGAGCGCCTCTATCTTTCCTTCGGTCTTCCTGATCTCGACCATGAGCTTTTCAGGCTGCACTGATTCGACGAGGTCGACTGCCTTTGTTGAGGAGACTTCTATTGTGGAGATGGTCTTGTTGGTGTCTACGATCATGCCGCGAAGTTCCCCTATCTGTTCGCCTATCCTTGTGAAGCGGTCTGAGACTATCTTCCTGTTTTCGCTGAGGCCCTCTAGCTGTGCGCTGAGTTTGGTGAGGGTGATGTCGAGTTTCGGGTTTCCTGTGGAGAATTCGCTCTTCTTGTCGTCTGATGATGACGCTGCTGCCTTCTCTTCGCTCATCTTCACGGCGATCTCTTCTGGGGTGAGCGTCTTTTCTTTTTTTCCGAACAGTCCCACTATCCACCTCTTTTCATGAGTTCTTCTATCTCTTCCTTTATATTTGTTTCTTTATGGCTTTTGGCATCTTCAAGCTCTTGCTCTATGTCTTTGATGATATTCTTGATGGCGGTGATGTCTTGTTCATCCCTGCTGATCTCTGCATAATGGATCTTTGTCCGAACGTTTCGCAGGAGCAGGTCTCCAAGGAGCGGATCCTTGTCGTCTTTTCGCAACTGGCTGATGCGGAGCCGGAGCTCTTCTGCTTTTTTGGTGACTTCTGTGATCTCTTGGGCGAATGTCATGCGAGTGCGGATATCATGTCATTTTTTGAGTGGATGTTGTTGAGTTTTACGGCGAGCGAGTCGTCTTTTGCCACGTCTTTTGCCCAGGTGTAGAATTCGTTCTTGGTGTCGTTGACATATTCCTTGAACTGGTCGTCCGTCATGCCTTTGACTGTCGCGAGGAGGTCATCTATTGATGTGACTTCTTTTCCGTCCTTGAGTTTGAATGGCTGGCTGAGTTTCCGTAGTTGTGTTTCGGATGTCTTTCCATCTGGCGAAATGGGTGTTGCTGGCGCTTGGCTTGGCGATCCTGAAGATGTCTGGCCAGGGACGCTAGGAGCAGCTCCTGGTACGGGAGCCGGTTCTGGCTTTGGCGGTTTTGGATGCACTGGCGGCAGTTTTTCTCCCTTTTTCCTGGTTTCGAGTAGAGCGACCATCTCTTTCTTGTCAAGGATGTTGTCTAGGCGGTCTGCAAGTTCAATATCTCCCGCCGCTTCGCGAACCCACGTGGCAATCTTGTTCTTGTCCCAGTTGACATCTTTTTCGAAATCATCTTTCTTCATGGCGGATAGCTCGTCAAAGAGGTTGTTGAGATTGATGACTATCATGCCGTTTGCAAGGTTGAGGATCTTGTCCGGCGGGACGTCCATCTTGAAGAGCGCTGCAGGGTCTTTTGGCTTTGCGGCTGCTCCGTCTCCCCCTCCTTCTGCAGGTTTTGCCTGTGTCTTGAGGTATTCGTCCCTGCTTTTCTTGGCAAGGTCAAGCGCCTCCTTGATGGCGTCGTCGGAAACCATCTTGATCTCGTATTTTTTCGGTTTTTTGCCAAGTTTCTCCCAGTGCTTGTCTATGCGGGGGCGAAGTCCCTCAAGGTAGATCTCTACCATGTTGAAGTTGCCTGTCTTGATCTTGTCCTGGGCAAGCTTGAGTTCGAGCTTGAGGTCGAAGATGTCGAGGCCTTCTGCCTCTAGCTGTTCAAGTGAATAGAGGAGATTGTCGACCTCGAGGTTGTACTTGGTGTATTTTTCGACCTCTTCGTCAGAGAGTCGTTCGACAGAGTGGAGGAGCGGCCGAAACTGGATGAAGTATGGCCGTCCTCGGTTGTAGGCAGGGTTTTCCACCATTCCTGCTCCGACTGTGGCTTTGACGAGCGATCGGAGGATCTCCTCGCCGTATTTCACCCTGATGCGTTCGAGGTCTCCTTCGTCCCTCGTCCTCATCTGGATCTCTGTGTTGATGTTTGCCTTGATCTGGCCGACGAAGTCAGCGAGGACTTGCGAGATGAGGAGTATTCCTATCCCCCACTTACGGAATTCCCTGCATCCTCTCTCTATCTGGAGGAATCCGTCTCCGCTTCCTCCGAATTTCGGGAGAAGCCTGTGGACTTCGTCAAAGACGAGCATGAGGCGAAGGTTTGGCGATTCGTCGAAGTTCGCATGGAACACTTCCCTGATCACGTTTGCGACGAACATGTCCATGTCTTTCGGGTCAAGCTTGTGACAGGCAAAGACGAAGATCTCTCCTTTTTTCATGTACTTCTTGATGTCGATGAGCTCCCGCTTGTCCATGACCTGCTTGATGTTGCCGTTGAATGCGCGCGCTTCCTCTTTTTTCATGCCGAATTCCTGATAGAGGTCGAGGAGGAATTTGGAGTTCTGCTTGCGAAGCATCCCTGTCCATTGCGCCGTCGGGTCAAAGACGAGGATCGCGACGTCTTTGAGGAGCATCTCTTCGATGATGCCCTGTGCTGAGAATGATTTTCCTCCGCCTGTGGACCCTGCGCAGATGGTGTGTGTCTTGAAGTTCTCCATGTTCATGTAGGTGCGGATGTTGGTCTCTGCGATCTTTCCGACGAAGATGCTTCTTGGTCCAAGCTTTGGAAGTTCGCTGTATTCTACCCTGATGTGGAATTTTTTCTTTGACTCGATGTTCTTCCTGATGAGGATGTAGGCGAACGACGCGACGGCGAGCGTAGCGATGAGGATGAAGATCCACCAGAGCGGGATCCTGCCAAAGAGCATGATCTTCCAGAATGGGACGACGACAGTGAAGACCGTGCTTGTCGCTGAGGAGAGGCCTAGGTAGTTTGCGGTGACCGTGAGGATGTAATCGCCGTCCTTTATCGTCTGCGGGAGGCGCAGTTCCTTGATGAGCGAGACTCCGGTGCGAAGGTATATGTTGGTGTTGTAGGTCCAGATGGTGGTGTTGCCGTCTGTGGTCTGGATGGTGTAGAAGAGTGCTACAGGGTATTGCTGGTCGCTGAGGAGGTTTCGGACATCTGTCTTGAATTTGAAGGTCTCTCCTGCCTTGACTGTTTTTTTTGATACATCTATTTCGATGAGGAGGGCTTCGACAGGGAGCTTGTCCTTGCTGAGGAGTTCGATCTCGATAGGAATCGATGCGTTGAGGTCGCCTGAGATCTCGAGCGTGCCGTTGATGATTCCTGGCTCTCCCTTGCCAAAGATGGTCATGGTCATGGTCTGTTTGCTGTTCGGGTTGATGAAGAGTTGGTCCTGGTCCATCTGGATGAGTGGTGCCACGTCGCCGACGATCTCAAAGTTGACTGTCGCTGTCGCTTTCTTGTAGCTGATGATGAAGACCTGCTCCTGGAGGTAGTTCCCGATGCGAAGTTTCCTCCTGATCTCGGAAAGTGAGATGATGTAGTCTGTCCCCTCGATCTTTTTTGGCTCTTCGATGACCGGTTTTATGGTGTATGGTCCGGGAAAGTCGTCAGTGAAGCTGCTCACGTCGACCTGGGGGAAGTCATAAAGGTGCTCTTGGGTCTTGTCCGGCTGCGGTTCGAGGATGATGTTGTGGATGATGGTCGTGTTCGCGATGATGGTGATGTTGGAGAAGTAGACCTTGTAGCCTGTCTTCACCGCATAGATGTTGTGCGCTCCTTCTTCTGCTTCTATGGAATAGTTGCCAAACGCGTCAGTGAGGTCGACCACTCCTCCTGTCTCGACGATGACGTTCTCCAGAGGATTTCCTTTGTCGTCGGTAACGATGCCGGTCACTACCCCTTTGGCGCCAAGCTCTCCTCCTCCTTGCGGGCAGTTGTTGCCCGGGTCGACGGTGAAATAGTATTCCTGGTTCGTGCCGTTCCTGATGGGAAGGATCATCTGGAAGTTGTAGATCTTGTTGTTGAAGCCAAGGGTGAAGTTAGGCGAGATGTGGGCGACGAAGATGAGGCTTCCTGATCCATCCTTGAGGATGCCGATGTCAAACGTTGTCACATTCCGAATCCTGTCAAAGACAAAGGTGTAGGTTGCTGGGATGTTTGAGATGTTTCTTGTCCCGAGGAGGATGGAGATGGTGGACAGGTATGTCCGTGTGGGGGAGATGAAGCTTTCTGGCGCAAGGTTCATGTACGTTTCGACATCGGCAGGCGTGGCAGGCACGACAGAGTCCCAGTCGATGCTGATCGGATCCTTCATCGTGGCAAAGAGCTCATTGACCTGTCTTGAGGGGAGGCAGTTGAAGAGGAAGTTCTTCTCGAGCATGTCGCCGCCTTCGATGAATTCTGTCTGGTTGAGGAACACCCCCTCATACCGTACGACGATGCCGTAGACTCCCGCCCACACGTCCACTGGCGGGCGGTATTGGATCTCGATCTCGCTGATGGTGCCTGCTTCTGTTTCAAGAGAGGCAAAGCCTGTGAACTTCCCGACCTGGATGAGCCCGTCTATCGCAAGGACGATAAGTATGAGGACTGCAAGGAATGAGAGTATCTTTTCCCGTTCTTGTCTGTGGTGTTCGTGTGTCATTTGTTGAGTCCTTGCTGGAGCCTGTTGTGCAGGGTGACTATGGACTGGAATGCCTCTTGTTTGTCTTGGTCTGGCAGGATGTCAAAGAGGGATTTCATATTGTGGTATTCTTCGATGGCAAGATCCCATTCCTGCTCGGAAAGATATGTCTCGCATGCGGTCATCCGTTCCTTGAGCACTGCGACGTCGATGAGTTCGCTCGTCTTTCGGATGTCGGGGTGGAGCTCTGCCTGCAGGTCTGATGAGAGGGTGCTGTAGGCGTCCTTGACATCATTGAGGACGTGGAGCGCTGTAGTGGTGTTTCCTGCATTAAGCTGTTCCTTGATGTCATTGAGGAGGACCAGGATGTATGTTTTCGCTTTCGATTTCTTGTTGAGCAGGTGGCCTATCCTGTCGAATTGTTCTGTGCTGTGGAGAAAATAGAATGCGGCAAGGATGGTGATGAGGATGATGAGCAAGTTTTTTGTGGTGATGGTGTCCTTGAGAGAGTAGACGACCCTTCCTGTCGGCATATCTGTGGCCGGGCTTATCTTTTTGTTGATGAGAATGGCTGATTGTGTCTGCGCTTTTTCGGGGGTGATGATCTTGTCTAGGAGGTAGACTGTCTTTGTGTGCTCTTCTTCTACGCTGACCTCATATGTTCCTTCTTTTGTTTTTACTGCGGGTGTGATGAAGTGTATTTCTGTTTCTTGTGCAAGGTCGGAAGGGATGTATTCTATGATGCGTTCATCTCGGGAGAGGTTGGAGATGGTGATGTCTTTTGAGATGATGGTCGCTTCTTTCTTGGTTCCGTCGACATATTCGATGGTGAGCTGGATGACGGTCGTTGCTGTCGTCATTTTTTTCTGCAGGGAGCTGACATAGTCGATGAAGTTCTTGCTTGGTTTGTCATAATATGATTCTGCGAATGCGGAAATGTCGCTTTCTGTCGGATACATGACGAATTTCTTGTTGGCGTTCACCTTGAGGCTTATCGGAATTGTCGTGTACAGTCGGTCGATGCTGTTGAAGTATTCTTGTGTCCGTTCTTCTTTTTGCTTGTCAGTGAGGTCTTTTCGGTACCGAAGGTCATTGAGGTCGCGGTTGACCCGTTCTATCGTCTTGAGGGCATCGTTGATGGTCTTTTCGTAGTTGATGAGGTTCGCCGCCTCCTGCTCCTGGAAGCCGAACTGCGCTTTCCTGTCAATGCCGTCATAGAGCGCCTGGAGGAGGTTCTGTCGCTCTGCCGGAATTTCACTGGTCGTCTCTGGTGTTGTCGAGTCTGGCGATATCGGCCCTGTTGTCTGATCAGGAGGTGGTGCTGTTCCGATGGTGAAGAAGACGATTCCTGATTGTCCCTTGTTCTTCTTGTTGTCTGTGCAGGTGACTTGTGTCTTGTAGGGTCCTGGCGGGAGGGAAAGTGTTTGGATGAATGTGGGACTGGAGCTGGTTCCCGTCGTGTTCTTCTTGGCGAGCGCCTCGCTTGCCTTTGATAGGTAGAGCTCGCACGTGACTGGGTTTTGGTCCTGGACGCTGAATGTGAGGGCATAGGGAGAGTTGAGTGCTGTATTGTTGGTCGGGTATTGGATGGTGACTGTCGGAGGTGCCGTATCTTTCTTGATGAGCTTGATGGTGAAGCTCGTGTCTTCATCGATGCGGTATCTCGTGTTTTGGAGCTCATAGCCGTCTTTTATTGTGGAGAAGGTGTACGTGCCTGAGCTCATAGAGAATTGCGCCTGTCCGTTCGAGTCCGATGTCCTTTCAGTGTCCTCAACTGTTATCTTGGTGTCGGGAATTGCTGTGAGCGTCGTGTTATCGCCGACGGTGACAGTGACAGCATACAGCTTTTTTATGACCAGGTTGACTGTCGTGTTGACCTCGTTCGCCTCTTTGTCCCTGATCCGAAGCCATCCTATCCGTTCTCCTGCGGACGCGTAGGTGATGTTGATGGTAGGCGTGAGGAACTGCCCTTTTTCAGGGATGGTCCATGTGTACGTGTAGGGAGGGATGCCGCCTGCGGCATATGCTGCGAGGAAGATGGGCTGGTTGATGTCGACGGAGGTGTCTCCTTCGACGGTGAGGGAGATGCTGTTCTTGACAGCGTAGGCCACTTCTTTTGTCCTCGTGTTCCCTTGATAGTTCATGGTCGCGGTGACTGTGTATGTTCCGGTCTGGTTCGTATAGAAGAGACGGAGTGTCGAAGGGTAGGTCTGGTTGGGCATGCTTATCGGGTAGTAGCAGGGGACAAACCCTGTCCCTTGTTCGCAGATCTCTATGAGGACATTGCTTTGGTTGAGCGCGTGGATGGTAAGGAGCATGGGATCGCCTATGCTCGGGTTGTTGTTGGAGAGCTCGATGAAGAAATTATAGTCGTCTTCTGTGAGGGGATTGCAGTCGTCGTCCTTGCCGTTGAAGTAGATCTCTGTCCTTCCGGGGTTGATCGCGGGGTCGTTGTCATTGCAGTCGGCAGGCAGTGTGTGGCCGTCGTGGTCGTTGTCGATCGTGCCTTGGGTGATGGTGATGAGGATGGTTTTCTCTTGTGTGGTCGTGTCGTTGGTAAGGAATACTGTTCGCGTATAGTTTCCGCTGCTTGTCTGGTTCGGGATGGTGATCGTGACAGGGAGCTGGTACAAGGGGTCTGTCATTAGTATGGTGTCCGGCCCTTCGAGCCAGTTGTCGTAGATGAGAGTGTAGGTGGTGTTGATATCTCCGTTGATGTCAAGCGTCGTCTGTCCTTCGTAAGGCAGGTCTGTCGTCTGGATGGAGATTGTGGCGTCATACGCAGCCGTATTGGTGAAGATGACTAGGGCAAAGAGTGCGCACATCCATGCAAGGGAATGTGTCCTCATTCGAGTTCCTCCAGGAGCTTGTGCAGGGAATCGATGAGCTGCTTCTTTTTCCCTTGTTCTTGGGTGGTGATCTCTCCTCGGATGTCGGTGATGATCTTCTTCACTTCTTGGGAATAGGGCTCTTTGTATGTGCGTGTTTTTTCTCGGATGATGGTCCTTATCTCTTCTGAGACGTCGAGGAAGTGGTTTTTCTTCGCAAGGGAGCGAAGTTCCTCAAGAAGGGACTTTGGCATGCGCACTGAGATGATGATGTCTCTCAAGGCTTTGCCTCCCGGACGTGTT
Organism: archaeon; assembly: GCA_020057445.1. Taxonomy (GTDB): domain Archaea; phylum Nanobdellota; class Nanobdellia; order Woesearchaeales; family JAHJEM01; genus JAHJEM01. The sequence continues at coordinate 9,586 of JAGVFV010000195.1, forward strand.
CTCTGACGTACTCTCTGCAGAATTCGCGTATGGCTTCAGACCGGGAAGAGAATGCTTTTTTGGCGATGAGTTCGTCTAGTTCCCGCGCTTGTTCTTTCGTGAGACGAACGTTCATCACTGCGATGTCTTTTTTCATGTTACTAAAGGAAAGCCCGAATTCCCGACAACCGATCCCTGATGTATGTTATTTATAAATGTTTCGTATTTCAATTGTATGATGAATAATAACTATTATGAAATGTGTATTAGAAATATATATTTGATGTATGATATGTGTATGATAAATGTAATTCTATTGTTCTTGCCAATGTTTTTAAAAGGGAGGGCACTTTCAGATTGCTCATGAAAGAAGCCTATGCCAAATTGCAGGCAAAGTACAAGCTGCCTGAATATGATGCCATCAATGCTGACTTTGAGATCTGTCTTATCGAGCAGGAGGATTTCCTTATCCGTAGCGTTGTCAGGAAGATGATGGAGAAGATGGAGATGTATGCAAAGCTCCTTGAGGAGCTCATCCATCCGGAGTCAAGCCTTTCGGCCATGTATGAGTGCAACAGCCTCTCTGCAGAACAGAAAAAGACGCATTTCCGACTCTACAAGCGCCTGCTCTATTTCCACCGCCTTGCCCTGGAGCTTGACCTGCAGTATGACGAGTCTGCTTACGCAAAGTTCATCCTTGATTTCTACGCAGAGTGGCAAGACCTTCGAAAGGATCTCATCGGTGTGCTTGCCAGCCTGAAGAAGAGCTGGACAAGGGACACTGCAGAGAAGCTCGATTCCGGTTATTTCGGGTAAGGATAGATTTAAATAAATCCTCTTTTCCATTGCATGCATGAACATCATCATTCTCGGTCCGCAGGGAAGCGGCAAGGGGACGCAGGCAGATCTCATCGCAAAAGAGTATAACATTCCCCATATCTCTACAGGGGATATCTTCCGTGAGAATATCAAGAATCACACGCCTCTTGGCATCGAGGCGAGGATGTATATCGACAAGGGAAATCTCGTGCCCGATGATGTCACGAACAACATGGTCAAGGACCGCCTGAAGAAGCACGACTGCAGGAATGGATACATCCTTGACGGCTATCCGCGCACCATTCCCCAGCTGCAGGCATTGTTCTCGATTACGACGATCGATATCGCGCTCGACATCGGACTTTCTGACGACGAGGCGATCCATCGTATCTCCGGCAGGCGCGTCTGCGAGTCCTGCAGCAAAGGTTATCACGTGGATTACTTGAAGCCAAAAAAATCAGGGATCTGTGATGCTGATGGGGGAAAGCTCATCCAACGGTCTGATGACACTCCTGTTGCGATCAGGAAGCGCCTCGACATCTACCACCAGCAGAGCGAACCCATCATCGAGGAACTGAA
>JAGVFV010000130.1 GCA_020057445.1 archaeon
AGACGGAAGGTGTCGTGGCACTGCAAAGGATGGTTTTTAAGCGCTATATCCTCGAAAAAAAAGGCAGCCGGAGGCGGATCCAATTCTGCAAGGACAGGGGCATAATCTGTGATCGATTCCAGGGCGATTGCAGAATGCGCCGGATCTTTTTTATATTCTGAGACAATATCCTGATATACTGTCATTTCCAGACCATCCGCATCTGTCGAACCGAAGGTGAGCGGAACAGCCGACCATACTTTGCTTTCATCCTGTCTTTTTCTATGAGGCAACTTAAATGCGCTCTCTTCCCTCAATTTGAAGAGGCGATACTGAAAGACAGCATAGGGATCTATACTGAATTCCATCTGGCCAGTATACCGATCATCGATCGACTGGGAAATGCGTGTGTAATCACGAACAGCCCTCATGATCTGCTCCTTCGTTTCCGCGTTAAACCACATGCCTGCAAGCGGATCATCTTTAGGAGCTACACACCCGCTCTTTGGTGGATGATGCGAATAACCATCAGGGTTAGTGACAAAATCAATCAAAAAAGACTGACCGGAAGGATGCTCTGCAATGATCCCGAGCATTCCAGGTCTTACATATTTTTGGATGATGACATCGATTGGTCCCTCAGGAACTGCAACTCTTCGAGACTCTGCATACGTTCTCGCCGCTTGATGCTCATACCCCTCCCTGACTTTCTTGAATGCGTTCACAAGCGACGCATGATCATCATGCTTGACTATAATAGAATCAAAGATGCCTGCGAAACTATGGCCTAAACCATCTTCTCCTGCATAATCAGAACGGATGATGACCGGATCTGGAAAACCGACACTTTTTGCCGCACGCATCAGATTCCTATCAAGCCATCCTGTCTTTTCCTCCTTTGAGAACCGCACGAATGGAGGGACCGGCATGTCAGGAAAAGTCGGAACAATATATTCAAGCGTATTTCCTTTTCCCATGACTGCCATGCTCTTTGAGAATGACGACGTCTTTAAAAATATTACTCAATAGTAGTGATGAGAAGTTATTCTTTTTTCGACGTCACTGTTGTCCCTTCTATTGCAAACTTCACATCCAAGAAACTTTCCGTCACATACACGTTTGACCGCAGGTGGTCTGTGATCCCTGACGTCTGTATCACACATTCTTTTCCCGTCGCTGCGCTGATCGCTCCCATGTACGGCACAAGCTGGTCCGCGAGATGCCGGTCGACGCACGCGCCGCTCTCCATCTCCTTCTTGAGATCATCCGCCGCGCACTTTCCTACTTCTTCTGCGCGGACATTCCGCTCGCCAAGCACGCTTCCGGCGAGGATGCCGTTCTCATACGCCGCCCAGATTACGATGCCTGCGCCGATGGAATGCGTAACAGCGTACTCTTCGTCGATCTTGATAGGGCAATCATATGCGAGCTCTTTCCTGCAGGATCTCTTCATCCTTCCTGCGACCTCATTCTTCTCCAGTTCTTTCGCTGCAAAAGAATTCCCATTGATATGCAACAATTTCCCTCTATCCTGGAAAATGATGGGAGGAAGCGCAGAATCATAGGCATGCCTGCCCTGTACAGTTATCTTCACCTTGCCGCCGCCTTTTGGATAGAATCCTCGCCTTTCGACTTCCACGTCAATCTTTGCGTAAGGAGAAATGGAAGGGATAAACACATTCCTGAAATAATCCAGAGGCTGGCTGAAGGGCACGTCTGTGCCTCCGGTGATCTTCAGATACACCTTCTGCTCATGAAAAAGCAGGGGCAGCATAAACGACTGCAGGAGCAGGGTGATCGAGCCTGCCGTGCCGATATCGATGGACAGGCTGTCTTTTGCGATCTTCCGAGGAAAGAATGTCACTTGCTCACTGCCAAGGGCAACTCCATCTGCATGGGCATTGCATAATTCTTCCAGTCCCTTGATGCAGAAGAGATGCTGTGCCTTCAGCCCGGGCTTGTCCCTGCCTTTGCGGATGCCTGTCATCTGGAACGGCTTTGCCGTAAGCGTGGATAATGCCAGTGCATAGCGGAGCATGGATCCGCCGCCTTCTCCGTGCGTTCCGTCAAGAAAGATCATCTTTCTAAAGAACAAACCTTGATTAATAAAGTTATAGGTATTCCCCTTTATGGAACTTTATCCCATAATGGCCGTTTCCCTTGATCTTCACGAGCTGATACCAATCGCCAAAATACTCATCAACAGGAATGCCTTGCTGTTCGAGATCGTGCCATGACCTGTGCAGCCCTGCAGCGCTGAGCAATTCCTCAAGCGTATCACGGGAATAGACCTTCTCCTGCAGGCAAAAATCCACAGCCCAGAGGTAGGTATGCCCAAACAGCCGCACGATCTTGCGATTCCTCTCGATATCCTCTTTTGTCAGCATGAGTCAACCAGTGTCTTGCTACCTTGTCTTAAACCTTTCGCTTGCCCAATGCAAACCTTTTTATACTCATAACCTCTCCATTGACCTTGGGTGATAGACGTGAAAAAAGTTGACGTAACGGGAAAGAAAGTATCAGGCAGGAAGACACTTCTCATCATCGAAGACGAAAAAAACATCGCGCTCGCGGAAAAGCTCATCCTTGAAAACGATTTCGATGTCCACCTCGCCCATGACGGGAAGGAAGGGCATGACAAGGCGCTCGTCCTCAGGCCAGACATCATCCTCCTTGACATCATGCTGCCTTCCATGAGCGGATTTGATGTCTGCAAGCGCCTGCGCACGAATGCCTCTTTGCAGCATACCAAGATCGTCATGGTCACTGCAAAAGACCAGGACAAGGACGAGCTCATGGGCATGGACCTTGGAGCTGATGATTACATCATGAAACCTTTCGAAGCAGACGAACTCATCCACGTCGTCAATCAAGTGCTGAAGATCTGATGCTCCACGAACTCATCATCCTGTACCATTCCTTCAACCGATTTCTCGGCACCACGCAAGGGGAATTCTACAAGCAATCCATTGAGGCCATCATCCTTCTCATCATCACGTACATGGTCGCAAGCGAATACGGCCGTGAGCGCGAGCTTCGGCTCAAATACCTCATCATCGCATTCTCAGCCCTCTTCATCGAGAAGATCTTCGCAGTCATCATCTTGGGAAATGTCCTCTTTGGATCCCTTGGCTCAAACATCCTCTCCGGACAGCTGCAGATCATCCTCTCCACCCTTGAAATCATCGCCCTCCTCCTCATCGCACACGCATTCACCTACACGGCACGAAAGGAAAAACAGGTATTCTTCCAATCCATGAGGATAGAGATCACGGCGATCCTCCTGATATTCGTAAGCTTCCTCATCATCTGGAATGTCAATGTCCACTTCCTCCATGAGACCATCAATCTCTACTTCATCTTTGTCATCCATGAGATCATGAAGATCATCGTCCTTGGCTACGCGTTCTACCTCACTCTCTTCCGCATGAACAAGCATGAAAAATACAGATTCTCCGTCCTCCTTGCCTTTGCCATCTATCTCCTCACTCCCATCCTTACCTTGATCAATCTCGTCTTCCTCCCTTCAGGCGTCATTCGCGTGCTTTCCCATCCCTTTCCCATCATCGCAATCCTCCTCTTCATGCGGGCGACATACCTCAAGCTCGTCGATAAAGCAACGCTCAAAGAGGAAATAACCACGACCCGCACCAAATACCAGCAGGAGTTGGAACTATCAAAACTCAAGGACGAATTCGTCTCGACAGTGAGCCACGAGCTCAAGACACCGCTCACTTCCATGCGCCTCCATCTCTCACTCCTTGAAAAACAAGGAGACGTGAGTCCAAAACAGCAGGATACTATCGCTCTCGTCCAAAAAGAGAATAGGCGCCTCACCATGCTCATCAATGACCTCCTCGACCTTTCCAAGCTCGAAAACAAGAAAATCACCCTCAAACTGACAAGGACAAACCTCAACGCTCTTGTCCAAGATACTCTCTACAACAACATTGCGGAGGAAAAAAAGATCACCTTGACCAACAATATCCCTGAGGAAATCATGGTGGCTCTTGACGAAGACAGGTTCAAGCAGGTCATCATCAACCTCTACAGCAATGCGATCAAATTCACGCCTTCTGGAGGCGACATCTCCTTTTCAGCAAAGCAGCATAAGACTTTCTGGGAGTTCATGATAAAAGACAACGGCATCGGCATCCCCAAGGACAAGCAAAAGCTCCTCTTCACCAAATTCTTCCAGGTGGAAAACTATCTGACGCGCCAACAAGGAGGAACAGGCCTTGGACTTGCCATTGTCAAGCACATCATCGATCTTCACCATGGAAAAATAAGCATCAGCTCGGTCGTCGGCAAAGGGACAACTGTCACCATCCGCATCCCGGTAAAGGTGCGCTAAAACTCCTTCTGAAAGACAATATTTAAAAGAAAGGCTCTCCAAGGACGTCAGAGAAAGTGAAAAAAGAGGGTTGGAATGAAGATTAGCGCACTTATCATCTTTTTCCTTTGTCTTTATATAGCAAGCGCAGACTGTCCTCCCCTCTCATCAAACCTGAATGCGACAGACCTCCACGAAAATATTCTATTCATTGACAACATCTCCAATGAAGACTTCATCTTCTACAGCGCGACCTTCGTCAATTCTACGCTCGACGACATCGGGCTTGACAAAAACAAAGGGACCATAAGTTTCACACCCCCTGAAGGGAGCGGAGGATCGCACACCCTCGTCCTCATGGCAGTATCCAACACTCCTTGCGTCTCCACAGAATACGTGACCTTCACCATCAACAAAAAACCACGGATCACCGCAAAATTCCCAAAAGACAACCCTTCACTCAATGAGGGTGCATTCATGACCTTCTCCATAGAGATAGAAGGACAGAATCTCTCCTATCGCTGGTTCCTTGACGGCAACCTGACAGAGACAGCCCAAAATTACACCTATGCTCCAGACTATGCGTCTGACGGCAAACACGCGCTCAAAGTGGTCGTGACAAACCCCTTCAACTATTCTGCAGAAGAATCCTGGACCATAAGAGTATCAAACACGAACAGGCCGCCATTCCTTTTCTACAAGCTTCCTGACGTCGTCCTCTACGAAGGCTATTCTGTTCTTGCATACGATCTTGACGACTTCTTTATAGACCCTGACACTGACCCGATCACCTACTCACACCAGTTCCTCTTCGAGACAGGAGAATCAGAAAAAGACCTCTTCGTGAACATCATCATCAAAGATGGCATGGTCAACATCACCTCCAAACGAGGATTCCTCGGACAGAAGTCAGTGCGCTTCACCGCAAGAGACGACAATGGAAACGTCGGCACATCAAATACAGTCTTACTTGGACTGGTCGAGGACAAGATCATCTGCGGAGATTCCATCTGCATCGGAGAAGACTGCACCACCTGCCCGCAAGACTGCGGAACATGCGATGGATGCAACGAGCGCTGGGTATGCACAGACTGGTCCAACTGCATCGTTGGAGAATTGCAGACGCGATCCTGCAAGGAGATAACTGCGTGCGACGACCCGAAAGGCAGTCCGCAAGTTGCGCGCGTCTGCCCGAACTCGTGCAGCGACGGAAAGAAGAACCAGAATGAGGACGCAGTGGACTGCGGAGGGGTCTGTCCTGCCTGCCCTGCGTGCAGCGATGGGCAGATGAACGGCGCTGAGACAGATATCGATTGCGGAGGAAGCTGCGCCCCTTGCGCACCCCTGAACTCCTGCAGACGGCACGAAGACTGCACATCATTGATATGCAGGGGCAAGACCTGCCAGGAACCGTCCTGCGCTGACGGAGTCAGGAACCAGAAAGAAGAGGGTGTCGACTGCGGCAAAGTATGCAAGAGAGTCTGTCCCACCTGTGTCGATGGCATCAGGAACGAGGGTGAGACAGGCATTGACTGCGGAGGGTCATGTCCACGGGCATGCCCGGCCTGCACTGACAGCATCAAGAACCAAAATGAAAAAGGAGTGGACTGCGGAGGGCCTTGCAAGGCCTGTTCGCCAAATCATATCATCACGCCATTCGTGGTCATCACAGCGATCATCATCTTCCTCCTCGGCATCATCGAGCTGAAATTCGGATTCATCTTCCGCCTGTTCAAGCTTGACCAGAATGTGCTCTCTCTCATCTTCATCCTTCGCATATGGAAGGCTTTCAACAAGGCAAATCCTCATTATACCGCGATAACGCTTGATGCCCTTTCCGCATTCCAGGACATCGCCACGAAGGGATATGACCAGGAAGATACAGATATAAAGGTCATCAATCTGGTCAACATCTACTTTGACACCATATTTCGGCTCTCTGACACATTCCGCGATGAACAGATCAAATATAAGATCAATGACCTGGAGATCCTGGAATCGGGAAAAGGACTCTTGCTTCTCCTTTATAAAAAAAAGCAGGATTGCCAGACAAAAAATTACAAGACAGCTCTTGATGCCATGCGCCTCAACGAAGACGCAATCGCCATACTCAAAGAACTCAAAGACGTGCTTTGATCATTCCTTTCTTGTCCTCTTCAGGCATTCCTCATGCGCTGATTCAAGCGTGACATTCTCGCAATAGGACGACTGGTTCAAGCCCACTGCAAGATTCAGGAAACAGAGGCTCTGCATGCCAGGATCCTTTATCCGCTCACATGGATCCGGCGACATGGTCTTGAATCCCACGGTGAAATAGCAGTTATCCTTTTTCTCCTTGTCGGTGATCCATAAGCAGATGCTTGCATTCTCTGTCTTCTTGGCGATCTCTAAGAAGCAGTCATTCCTGATCTCAGGCGGGACGATGATCCCGCACGGCTCGATGCTTGACGTGTTGATCGCGATGTCATAGGCGCACTTGTATCTGGCGAGCGATGCCTCTATGCCTAAGCATAATGTCTCATTCCTGCTGCTCTTCGCCTGTTCCAGATAGCACCTGTCTTTCCAGGTCGAAGTGGCATAGGATGTGCAGTCAAATTCTCCCTTGGCAAGCAAGATTGCCCCTCTGCAGGCATCTTTTGTCGTCGCATTTACGATGGTATTGCATATGGTGATGTCCCCTGTTGCCTCTCCGACTTCGCCGATGCACAGGTCCTTCCACATCTGGTCGTCGATCTTGCCGCAGAGAGATGCATCCCTTTCTTTCAGGGCCTTGTCCTGCAGGCAGCTGAATTTCTCATTCCCTTGCCCTCTGCAGTCATTCTTGTAATAATACGTCCACATGAGGAAGCCGATGAGCGCGAGCAATACGACTGCAATGCCCAAAAATATCCATACGGGATTCGCTTTCCTCGCTTGTGGGTCCTTTTTCGCACTTTTTTCCTTCGTTTTTTGACCTTTTGCTGTCATTCATATTACAAGCCGCAATTGTTTTATAAAGATTGTGAAGAAAACGGCTAATATGAAACCCTTACCACCAGCATCAGCCGAGCCACGACGACAAAACTCATCTTGTCCGTCGCGGGGGGTTGCCCCCCTCGGGGACGCAGGACCTTGCGGATAAAACAATTATTGGCGAGGAGCTGGTGGTCGCACGAAGTGCGAGGGTTTCATATTAGCCGAAGAAAACCTCTCCTCAAAGGCAAACTTTTTAAATACCCCAGAACCACTGCCGGGAATGAAGAGAAGCTCACGCCGCTGGAAGAAAAAAGGCCAGATGCGCTGGAAATGGCAAAGGAAGCGCATGAAGCGAGAAAAGAGAAAGCGGTTACGAAAGTAATGCTGATTCTAGGAAAATGATTTCTGCAACCTCTGATTATATACGAGTTGCAGGCACGATGCATTATGCGGCATCACACTGTTATTGCATGCGGGTTGTTTCAATTACCCATCTAGCCACAGGCATGACTCTTATCTGTTTTCTTTCGACCTTGAACTCATCTGTCTGCTCAAATGTCAGGACTATCCCTTCCTGCAATTTGAATGCGTCCATCGCTTCAAGGAGACCGTTTAACTCTCGTTCTTTATTCGATTTGTCCAATGAGTAGCATACCTGGATTGCCTGTGTCATCCTTGTACCGTCTTTTATAACAAAGTCGCATTCATTCTTCTTGGCAAAATAATAGACTTCATTCCCTTTCCTTTTCAGATCGATAAAGACTGCATTTTCAAGATTTCTCCCTCTGTTTGGCGTGAATGTCAATCCACACACCTGATGAAACGCTGAATCAACCAAGAATATTTTCCTCGGTGATGCAAGCTGTTCTTTTATCGAGTAGGATGCCTTCATGAGTTCGAAGAACAGGTATGAATTGCTCAAGTATGAGATGTATTCCTTTACCGTTATGGCATTTGATAAGTTCAGTGTTTTTTTCAGCGAGTTGTATGTAAATGGCGAAGTTGCTCCTGTGGCGAGGATATTGACTAGTTCCTTTATTATTTTTTCTCGTTTTATTGAATATCTC
>JAGVFV010000197.1 GCA_020057445.1 archaeon
AATAAACTTGATAGTTGTAGAGCGTGACACAAAACTGTGAACAATTTTTAAAGTCATGCAATAGACTGGTTCAATGACGTGAATTTTCGCGATATTCGTGCCTTGACTGCACGTCATGCTTGTTTCCAAGCCTTCTTCCACATGTAGATGGTCCAGCAGAAGAGGAAATACATGAGGCCAAGACTGAGCAGGTAATAGAGCAGGGTTGCAATAACGTCAAGGCCGCAAGACGTGCAAAACTTGATACCAACGCTTCTCGTGATGAGCGCAAGGATAATCATGAAGAATACATAGAAGATGATGAATGCGAGACGTGTTCTTTTTGGCTGTATCAAGAATGTGCGCGGATTGAAATTGCTCATAGCTTTTTCTTGAGTTTGCTACTTTTATAAATATTTGGGTAATATGCGTGGAGCCGAACTATTTTAGTGGGAAGATGGTGGCTTTTTATGTACGCTTTCAGTTCCAGGAGAGGTATCTTCTGATCGTATCCGAGAGCAAGAATGTCCGGTTTTATCGTGTTGAGGATGCTCAATTTGTCTCTTTTATTGCCAAGAATTGCCTTGTCCACGAATGGCAGTCTCTGTATTTGTACAAGGCGTTTTCTTTCATCATGTAATGGATTATGTCCCTTCTCTTTGAGAATGGTAAAATCTCGTGCAAGGACCACTATTAATCGATTTCCGTGTATCTGTGCTTCTTTGAACAGATGAAGGTGCCCTTTATGCAGAAGGTCAAATGTTCCCGTGACCATGACTGCTCGAACCCGGTTCATACTCTGCCGCTCTCCTTGATCTCTGCTCAAGGGGGAAGCGACTGCGGTCGCGACAGCGCTGATTTTGGCGATCGGTTCGAGGCTTAAACAATGCCTACAGGCTCTGCCTCTGACGGGCTTCTTCATTGTTTTCATGAGAAGAAAAAAAAAAAGAGAAAAAAAGTTTTAACTTTTTGCTATGCTCCAGACTTCCTTGATTGCTGTTATGATTACTGCCGGCGTGAACAGCATCAAGATGGCTTCGAGAATGTTCTTGATTGCCCAAATACCCACAAAAACGCCGCCCGCAAGCGAGCTGACAATCACAAGCACTGTGCCCGCAATCATGAAAGCGTGTGCTTCTTTTGCAGTAACATTGGTTATTCCAATTATCAATCCAATCAGGACTAATATGATGCTAAGCCAGGTTGGCATATTTACGTAATAGCCGACTATTCCTATGATTAATGCTATGAGTACACCAATCAGGAACGCCCAGCTTCCACTGCTATTTCCTTTAGCCATAGTGTTTTCACCCCCAATTTAATGGTTAAAGACGTATTGGATGAGTTCTGTATTTAAATTTTACGCTATCAAGGGATGAATGGGCTGCCATTTGTGCAAGATACAGAGGTGTGTGCGTTTGTTTTCTGGTCAGCAATCAGCCATGTTTTTCAATGTCCTGAGCGGTTTGACTCCGGGAGAAACCGATGCTTGCGGGCTGATCCAGGAGGGATATCCTTCGACATTATGCTCTGTACACCAATCTGCTTCTTCGTCGCAATCATGGTAGGTGACATACTGGAATGCGTCGCCAAAGAGCTCTTTTTGCTCCTTGCAGTGCGGGCACCAGGACGTTCCGGCCATCGCATATCCCTTCTCTGTGAGGCATTTCGCAAGCGCTTCTTTTTCAATTCCTCCATCCCTATTGAAGAAGAGGATGGCAAGGATGAAAATGAGCGGGATGATGATTGCAGCGCCGATGATGATGTATTTTTTTGCCATGTGCACGCACCTTGCCATTGTGCAGGCATGAAGTGTTATAAAAATGCTGCGAAAAGCGCGTTCTTGCAGGTTGGTCGAAATCTATTTAAAACAAGGGCGTTTAGGTGCACTGCATGCGTAAGTTGACCTATAAGCGTCTGCTGCACCAGCACGTGCAGATCTTGAAGTCCATGGAGTATGATTCCGGACTTTTTGCCGCGTCGGAGAAATCAGTGTCGACGGGGTACGACAAGGCGTGGCTTCGAGATAATTTCTATGAGTGCCTCGCTTTTGAGGTGATCGGCGATTTTTCGACCGTGAAGAAGACGTATGCTGCGATCCTGCAGATATTTTTAAGGCATGAGGGCAAGATCGATGCTGCGATCGCGAGAAAACCGGTGCATAGTTATGAGTATATCCATCCACGGTACCATCCGAAGAGTTTCAATGAGTATTGGGAAGAATGGGGAAACAAGCAGAATGATGCCATAGGTGCGATCTTGTTCAAGATCGGAGAGCTTGAAGGAGTGAAGGGCGTGCATATCTTGGAGACTGCTGATCAGAAGCGGATTGTGCAGAAGCTTGTGGACTATCTGGGTAGCGTCGAATTTTGGCATGATGCTGATAATGGGATGTGGGAGAATGATGAGGAGGTGCACGCTTCCTCTATCGGTGCATGCGTCGCTGGCCTTCGCATGATAAAGAGGCATACGGATATTGAGGTGCCGCAGGAATTGATAAATAAGGGCATGCGCACGCTTGAGATGCTTCTGCCGCGGGAATCAAGCAACAGGTTCGTGGATATGGCCCTGCTCTCGTTGATCTGGCCGTATGATGTCGTGACGAAGAGGCAGCGCGCGGGCATTTTAAGCAATGTGGAATATCATTTGGTCAAGAGGCACGGTCTTATCCGTTACAGGAATGATTGGTATTACAATCGCAATCCTGATAAGAAAAGTGAGGAAGCAGAGTGGACCATGGGTTTTTCTTGGCTTGCCATCATCTATAGGCTGCTCGGGGATGAGGGGAAATATTCTTTCTACGAGAAGAAGGCGATGGAGACTGTGACGTCAAAAGGCATTCCTGAGTTGTATTTTTCAAATTCCGGCAAGTTCAATGAGAATACGCCTCTTGGCTGGGCAGAGAGCCTCTTCATCGTTGCGCTGTATGAGATTCATGAGAAGCACAAGAAAACTGCCGTGCTGAGGCTTTTTCAGTGAAGTTCTTTCAGGAGTGCGACTAATTGTATTGTTTCTTTGTTGGAGAGTGCTGTGAGTTTTTTCCCGAGGAATGGCGATTGTTGAGAAAGCGATGCTATCTCGCGTCGTGATCTTTGTTTTTCAAAGAGGGTATCCAGGGCATTTTTTATTTTTTTGTCGTCAAGGAAAAGGAGGTGCCTGATAAGACGGTCAGTCTCATCCTGTCTTGTTTTTTTCCGAAGTTCGATGATGCAGGACCGCACTCTCGGCGGAGGGGAAAATGCGGTCTTTGGAATGGATCGAAGATAGGAGACATCATTTTGCGATCGGAGGATGATGCCTGTCTTTGTGTCTGTCGAAAGGACGTGGAAGAAGCGTTCGCCTATGGTCATGATGGCAAGGTCGAATTCTTTTTTACAAAGTGCATAGAAGAGCGGTTCTGAGATGGAATAGGGGATGTTTGCTATGATCTTATTGAAATTGAGTTTTGGGAGTGCGGTGAGGATGTTTTCGTGAAGAATGCTTGTTCTTTTGAGGGAATGCGAGGCAAGGAAATCTGCATGCTCTTTTTCGATGTCGACAGCTATGCAGTCGCATTGTCTGTTGATCTCGAGGGTCAGTGCTCCTTTCCCTGCGCCGATGTCAAGGACGATGTCGTCTGGTCGCAGGCGTGCTTTGCGGATCATATATTCGATGATTTTTCTGTCTGTCATATAGTGGATGCCGTGATCCGGTTGTCCCATAATTGTTCGTATTATGTGCATGCTTTAATACATTTTCTGTATTTGTTTAGCACCCTAAGGTCGAAATTCCTTTTTTATTCATACGCTAGCGCGTTGCGGGGGGTTGCCCCCACGGGGACGCAGCGCTTTAAGATGTTACATCGAGGATTTCGAAGGTGCTAAACAAATACCATTTTCTGATATGTGATACCTATCGACAAGTGGTGAACAGTTTTATATACGGAGGCGTGTTTTCGAGTCATATGACCAAGCACGATTATATCAAGACAGACTATCTGGTGATAGGTTCAGGTCTTGCCGGGCTTCGAGCGGCATTGGAATTGGCAAGGCAGGGATGTTCAGTGAGCTTGGTGACGAAGGAAAGGATGATTGACGGCTCGAGTTATCTTGCGCAGGGCGGGTTGAATGCTCTTGCTCATGATAGGGTTATTGCCGGCGAGGATTCGCCTGAATTGTTCATGCAGGATTCCTTGTCTGCGGCAAAAGGGCTTGGCAATCCTGAAATCACAAAAGGATTTGTGGATGATTCTGCTGCTGTCTTGGATTTTCTCATCAAAGAGGGTGTTCCTTTCTCTAAAAAGGATGGAGATTTCACCTTGCATCAGGAAGGCGGGCATTCCCGTCCTCGCACGTATTGCGTGAGTGATTATACAGGGAAGGCAATAGTCGATACGCTGCTCGAGGCAGTCTCTCGCGAGAATAATATCACTGTCTATGAGAATCACCATCTTGTTGACCTGATCACTGCGAAGAAATTGCGTCCAGAGGCGCTGCAGAACGCCTGCCTAGGTGCATACGTGTACCATTCTTCCTTGGATGCGGTGATCACCTTTGATGCTAAAGGAGTTTTTCTGGCGACAGGAGGTGCGGGAAGGATTTTCCTGTATACGTCGAACAATCACGTGTCGACGGGTGATGGCATCGCTGCCGCATATCGTGCTGGAGCAAGGATTGCGAATATGGAGTTCACGCAGTTCCATCCGACAGTGCTCTATGGCTATGATGATCGCGGAAGGAGTTTTCTCTTGACAGAGGCCTTGCGTGGAAAGAAGATGGGAGGGATACTTACGCTTGCGGCAGAGGGAGATGCGTCGCTTGATGACTTTATTCTCTCTCAGAAGCATTCCCCTCTTGGTTCTGCAGGGACAAGGGACGATGTGGCTCGCGGTATTGACCTGGAGATGAAGAAGAGGGGTTTGAAGCACGTGTACTTGAATGTGACATCGAAGATGACTGGAAAATCTCCTGCAGAGATCAGGGAGGGGTTTCCGCAGATAGATGAAAGATTGCGTTCACTTGGCATTGACATGACTGTCCGTCCCATTCCCGTTGTTCCTGCTTCACATTATACCTGTGGCGGCGTGGTTGTCGGCCCCTCTGGTGAGGTTGTGGAGATTCCTGGTCTGTATGCCATCGGCGAGACTGCGTGTACTGGCCTTATGGGTGCTAATCGGCTCGCTTCAAATTCTCTTCCTGAAACATTGTTGTATGGCAAACGGGCAGTGGATCATGCCATCCGAAACCCGATAGGAAAAAATGACGCTCTTCCGTTATGGGATGTTGGCCGTGCCACATTGAGCAGGAATCAGGATCTTGTCGGCTATTACTGGAATGAGATTCGGACATTGATGTGGCATCTTGTCGGTATAACACGGGATGAGAAGCGTCTATCGATGGCAAAGGAGAGGATTGAGCTCATCCAGAAGGAGATTGAGGAGTATTATTGGCAGTATCTTATCACTGATGATTTTCTTGAGCTTCGAAATATCGAGCAGGTGGCAGAGTTGACGATCAATGCTGCATTATGGAGGAAGGAGAGCAGGGGAGGTCATTACCGTCTAGACTTCCCGACGTTCGACGATGCGCATTTCAGGAAGCAGAGTGTGCAGGTGCGAGGGGTTGAGGGTGTGGTTGAGTAAATGGCCCGTGAAGCAAGCTACACT
>JAGVFV010000027.1 GCA_020057445.1 archaeon
ATCCATGCAAGCAGCGTCTTTGGCGGGAAGATGCTCTGCGAATGCCCTGTGTACGAGACACCCCAGATCATGGGACGGTCCATCACAGTGAACTTCATGACCCTTGCGGGAGACATGAAGAAACAGCACATCAACCTCACCTTCAAGGTCATCGACATCAAGGAAGGAAAGGGAAACTGCATGCTCACCAGGTACTACATCATCCCCTCATCGCTGCGAAGATTCGTCAGGAAGGGCAGGGAAAAGATCGATGACTCCTTCATCGTCAAGACAAAAGACGAGAAGTTCGTGCGCATCAAGCCGATGCTCGTGACAAACTCAACCACGCACGAATCAGTCGTGACGAACCTTCGCGTGACCACGAGGAAGATTCTCCAGAACGTCATTCCCACCTACACGTATGACCAGCTCTGCGAAGAGGTCGTCACATACAAGCTCCAGAAATACCTCAGGGACATCCTGCACAAGACCTATCCTCTCAAGATCTGTGAGATACGCGACCTCGACCTCATGGAAAAGCCGCCGATCAGGTATTCTTTCACGCCTGAAGACATCGCCGACATCATCACAAAGAGCAGGAACGCGAAGAAAGGCAAGGAAGATAGGAAAAGGAAAGACGAGGAAGAGAAGGAAGAAGCAGAAGAAGAGCCAAAGGAACCTGCACAATAATTCTATAGAAACATTTAAAAGACACGTGTACAGATGACCTGCTGATGGACGAACTTGTGCTGAACTGGACAAAGGAGCTCGCATGGGAAGACAATCCCTTCAAGAAGCAATTCCTCGAACCGATAGAGAAGACCATCGGAGGGTATGAGAAGGAACGCCAGAAGCTCAACCTCTTGCTCCTCAATGAACTGCCATTCGGGACAATCACTGGGCAAGAAGGCATGGGAAAGACGCTGCTCCTCAAATGGTTCACGAGCCAGCTGGACAAGCATCCGGAAAAATTCATCTACGCGTATCTTGACAAGAAACAGCTTGCAGACGCGTCCTTCATCCAGAACATCTGCAGCCCGTTCAAGAACAAGCACAGCCTCGCGAAACTGTTCAAGAAAGAGGAGAAGATCACCAAGAAGAACGTTTCGGAATACATCCTGAAGAACAGCGAGCACAAGCACTTCCTCATCATCATCGATGACGCAAACCTCCTCTCCAAAGAGGACATCGAGACACTCGAACAGCTAAAGCAAGTGCCAAAGGTCCAGATCATCCTCGCAGGAAAATCATTTGACAAGATGAACCTGAAATCATTCGAGAAAGACAATCTCGGAATTGATATCAAGAAGATGGACTTCCCTTCAGGACGGGACATGCTCAAGAGAAGGATCGAATCAGTCGGAGGCAGCGACATCTGGCCGTTCTCCGACAAGATCATCAAGGACATCTTCGGGCTTGGCGACTATAATCCGAAAAAGATACTCACGCTCTGTCAGGAACGCGCAAAAGAGCTTGCTATAGAAGTGAAGCAGGGAAAGATCAAGCCGCCGGAGCACAGGCTCATCAAGATCGAGCATGAGGAGCATGAGATCTCCTACGAAGACCATCCCATAGAGCACCCGCCTGTCGAGAAGAAGCGCAAAGACGACGGCTTTGTGGTCAAGTTCACCTTCAAGGACGACGAGGAGAAGAAGAGCATGGACGCGATGGCAGTGCCTGACGAAACAGAAGAGATAGAGAAAACAAAAGAAGAAGAAAAGAAAAGCGCAGAAAAAAAAACAGCGAAGGAACAGAAAGAAGAGAAACCATCGAAAAAAGAGAAGACACCGGAAGAGAAGATCCCAGAAAAAGAAGAAAAAAAGAAAGAAGAATCCATCATCGACATAAATCTCGGCTATGAAGAGAAACCGAAGAAAGAGGCAAAGCCAAGGAAGATGGAAGCCTTCGACATCGACATCAGGCCGAAAAAGAAGAAATAACTGATTCTGCCAATATTTATAAACCCTCGACTGTTTCATGAAATGCATGACATATAAGATAGACATGGACAAGGTCATCAGCGAAATAAAGAAGGACAAGGCAAGACGCGTCCTTATCCAATTGCCTGACGGCCTCCGCCCAGAAGCGAAAAGAATTGCTGATGAGATCACCGAGAAGACAGGATGCCAGGTGCTCATCTGGGCAGACTCTGCCTTTGGAGCATGCGACCTTCCCATCGGCACTGAGAAACTAGGCATTGACATCACCTTCCACTTCGGGCATTCAGCGTGGAGACAATGATTACGGCAAAACGGCTCAAAGAGGGAAAGACAGTGCAGCACCTTCGCGCAAGCGATATCTACGTCGCAGTCTACAAGGAAGGAAGCCTCCACCTCAACGGAATCGTTCGGGCGACGACCCGCGAACCGCTTCGCGAGGGAAAGTCCTACGCTGTTCGCATCAGCAAGATAACGCTCCCATCCACGATAGCGGTCGACGTCATCCAGGACGCATTCCGCATCACTGACGATGAAGCGCACGACGATTATGTCGCTGTCCTGCAGAAGAACGCGCAGCCATCCTTGACAAAGTTCACCTTCTCCCATCCGCAGCTTGACCTCATGCATAACGCCTTTATCACAGCAGCGACTCTCATCAAGTCGGCTGTCCTCACAAAGACTCCGATCATACTTCGCCACCACGCAGACTGCGACGGTTACGCCGCAGCGCTCTCCCTGGAGAATGCTCTCCTTCCGCTGCTCGCAAAAGAGCACGGCGACTATGCCTATCGGCATTATTCAAGAAACCCATCGCGCACGCCGTACTATGATTACGCAGACGCGACACGGGACATGGAGATGGCGCTGACCAACAAGGACCGCTACAAGCACAAGGACCCGCTCATCATCCTTGCGGACATCGGAAGCGGGGAAGAGAACTTGCTCTCTGTCAGCATGGCGACAAAGCTTGGCGCGCACATCCTCATCATCGACCACCACGACCCAGGACCGCTCATCGACGGAAAATCAGCTCTCTGTAAGATTGCGACATTCCACCTCAACCCATTCCTGCACGGCTCAGACTCACGGTTCTGCACAGGCATACTGCTCTATGAACTGTCCCGGTTCATCAGCGGGGACGACAGGAAGTCGATCGCGCCGATCATCGCTGCTATCGCAGACAAGGTGGACAAGTATGACATGGATGTCTTCAACCATTACCAGTCATTCGCAGAAGGCTATTCCCTGGAATTTTTGCAGAAGCTCACACGGATCATCGACTACGAGACGCAGGCGATCAAGTTCTTCGACATCAGCACGATCATCGAAGGCCTCTTTATGCGACGGGACCTGCAGGAAGGGTTCATCAACATCATATCGCCAGAGATCGAGAAGAAGATCCAAGAGTTCACGCGCGTCATCAGAAAATACGCAGAGCGGCATGCATATAAGAATTTCGACCTGACGATCATCGACGCCGACAAGTGCTCATTCCGTGGCGAGTATCCGTCGCCAGGAAAGATAACAGCGATCGCCCATGATGAATTCCTGACGAAAGAAAAAGGGCTGGTGACTCTTGGCATGCTTCCTGGCATGATCATCTTCAGATGCGACAATGTCCCTGGATTCGACGTGAACAATATCATCTCCAAAGTCGCCCATTCCATACCTTTCAGCCTTGCAGAAGGAGGAGGGCATGCTGCGGCAGGATCGATGACATTTATTGCAGCAGCAAGCGAAGAAGTCATCAGGAAAGTGCGCTCCATCATCACTTCTCTTGACGAGCAAGGGTGAGCGAATCCCATTCCGTGTCGAGAAGCGGATATGTTCTCTGCAGGTCTCGGATGCTTTCGAGGCGAACTACCCTATCCTTTCTTTCGATCCCATTGTGGCCCTGCTCATAGAGCCATTCCTCGCGAGGGATGTAGATGGCGCGGATTCCTGCCGCGGTCGCAGGGTTCACGTCGCTTCGCACTGAATTTCCGACCTTGTACGTGTGGTCCTTGTCATGCCCGTCCACTATCGTGTCGAGCTGGGAAGCATTCTTCATGCGTGTGATGAATGGATGTGGGAAATACTCTAAGAGCCCGTTGACCTCGAGCTTCATGCGCTGATGCTTCTTTGGCCCCTTGGTGTATATCTTGAGCATATCTCCGTTTCCTTTGATCATATCAAGGACTTCGATCACTCCAGGAAGAAGGGTGTGCTCATAATTTTCAGGATCCCACACGCTCATCCCGAGCCAGAACAGCTGGTCTTTCCTCGTCTCGGAGACTGCGCTGGAGGCCATCTTCGAAAGAGCGGCATACGTGTTCACGAGAGAGAGGGCAAAGATGTCCTCTTCAAAACCTCCGCGCTCGTCAATGAGACGGCCGTTCTCCTTCTCGACCATGTCTGCGACAAGAAGGACTGTCGGCACATCATCCTTGAATTCACTATCCATTAGGGTCCAGAATGTATTGATCCTTCGCTGATAATGAGGCTCACACGGGATGAGAGTCCCATCAAGGTCGAAAATGAATTTATTGATCATGCAGTCACATCTGAAATGCGGAAACAGGCAGGCCTTATTAAACATTTGGAGGTACCTGTGCACCCTAACCCCATATTCAATAATTTTAAATACTAGTGCTCCCTAACGTATACCAGTATGACCTATATTGTGCAGACAGAGGTGAAGGGACATCCGTACTATTATCTTGTCAGGAATGAACGGACTAGTTTTGGATGGAAGAAGCATAAATTGTACCTCGGAAAGGAAGTCCCCGGCAAAAAACAGCTAGCATCACTGGGGAATAAGCTACTGAAGAAGACAGGAACAAGAAGAATTGTGCATCTCAAACCGGCTTTTCTTACGCCTGAAGAGAAGAAACGACTGGCGTCTGCCCGTCATCTGTCGTTTGAAGAGGAAAAGCGATTCCTCATCCAATTCTCCGTCCACTCCAACGGGATCGAAGGGTCAAAGCTTGACAATGCAGACACGGTGAAGATCATCTTCGACAAGAGGACGCCGAAGAACGCTGCCCTTCGCGATGTGTACGAGGCAGTGAACACAGAAGAGGCATACACCTTTATCAAGAACTATGAGAAAGATCTGTCTAAACGGTTCCTCCTGCAGCTGCATTCCATCCTCATGTGGAACCTCATCGAGGATAAGGGCGAGTTCCGCACGAAGAACGTGAAGGTGACTGGCGCAGGGTTCCACCCGCCGCCTGCAGAACAGCTCGACCAGGAGATCGAACGGTTGCTTTCCTTCTACCGGTTCCTGAAGCGCAAATACACTCCAGTCGAGACTGCGGCGCTCATGCACGTGAAATTTATAGAACTGCACCCGTTCTCTGACGGGAACGGACGATGCGGACGGCTCCTCCTCAACTTCATCCTGATGAAGAACGACCTGCCACCCATTGTCATAAAGAAGGATGAGAGGAAAGAATACTACAGCCTGCTCGACAAGGCGATCACCGAGAAGGACTATGCGTCTTTTGTCAGGTTCGTGTGGAAGAAGGTTGTACGGGAACCCGCAGCTTGCTGATCACCAGATCCTATCGCTATCTCGAAGATTTCTCAAGTCTTTTTCCAGATCCTTATCTGCCTTGGATATAAGCTGTTCTGCTCTTTGGCAGAGATCAGAGTCACCCGGATTGTTTCGAAGAGCGCTATACACACCTCTTATCTGGCGTGCATACTCCTCTTGATCCTTCAGTGTCGCACGGACGCACTCAGCCCTATGAGACCTGTAGTAAGACGGCCAATTCGGATTGCTATCATGCAAGATGTCGTCCATGTGTTCTATAATTGACATAATTATTAGAATGCCTTCCGGATTTATAAATGTGCGTAGTTGTAGCGAATACAAAAGTGGACTAGCTTTCACCAATCTCCACTGTGCGAAAATTATCGAATAAGACAATACGGGATTTGTGCAATCCTTGTACAATGAATTAGTCTAATCAGGCAATAATCCTGTGCATCTCCAATTGATCTCAGCAGTGCGATTCTCCAGATTGATGACGCATGCAGGACTGCAGCCGGTCTTATTCAGGTTCAGGTCGATCCAGTACGTGCCCTCATTGCAGAAGGTGGACTTCTCGCACTGTCTTGATGGCGCAAGGCATCGTGGCTCGCTGTAATAGCATGACGGATTGCACGCATCTCCTTCCTTGACCATGCCTTCAGGACAGACGCAGGCGACGATGAGGCTGTCGCCGCACGCGCTCTCCTTGCCAATGTCCACTGCATCTGACAAGGTAAGGATGTGACCATTCCCATCCTGGCAGTTCTCTTCAGTGTATGACACTCCATCTGCGATGCACCTGGGCGGGTAGGACTCCTGGATCGGGTACCCTGCGTCGGCACACTCGTCAAAATTCGTCACTGCAGCATCGCTTACCTTCTGGATGAAGATCTGCCCGTCAGGAGTTGTGCACTTTCCAGGATAAGTCTTGATGACGGGATAGCCTTTTGCCACACAATCATCATAATTCGTCACAGACGTGGTGCAGGCAAACAACAGCAGGCAGGACAGCAATGCGACGGCTTTCATGAGATCACGCTCCGGCGATGGATCTATGTGCCTGGATTATTTAAATATGTACTGCTTTTCATGCAAAACAGACCCTGACTACCCTTTTTTCGATGAAAATCCGTCACCTTTATAACCAGACACCATCTCCTACCATTAATAAAATTAGTTTAGGAGTAAACAATGGAACGTGGTAATAGACGTGGAAATGACAGCAGAGGAGACAATAGAGGCGGAAATCGATTCGGCGGCGGCGGCTTTGGCGGCGGATTCTCAGGACCAAGAGAGATGCACAAAGCGGTCTGTTCTGAATGCAAGAACGAATGCGAAGTCCCATTCAAGCCCACTGAAGGAAAAGCAGTGTACTGCAGGGATTGCTTTCAAAAGCACAAACCCCAACGATTTTAAATCTTTTCGGATGCCTCTGGCATCCTTTTTTTTTCTTAAAAAAAAACTGCCTGAAATAGGTATGGACACGTGGCATTCCAGTCGGATAAGGAACTCTTCTGGATCTTCTTTGTACATGCTAGCCTTGTTTTAGATACTATTTATTTTAGATAATATTTATATATATGTCAGGGCAAGGTCAAGTCATGCCTGGCATGTCAAGGAACAGTCTCAATTACCTTCTTTTTATTA
>JAGVFV010000109.1 GCA_020057445.1 archaeon
ACTGGAACTGGGCAGCAGACGACCCCTCATTCCTCGACGAAGCATCAAACGTCTACTATGCAGTCAATGCACTTCACGATTATGCACAAAGCCTCGGTGTAACAGAGATGGACTTCGCCATGCCTGCACACGTGAACTTAGGCCAGACATGCAATGCGTACTATAGTACGGAACCCTCCATTAATTTCTTCCAAAGAGGGGACGGATGCGAAAGCACAGGTGTCATCGCCGACGTCATCTACCACGAATACGGGCACGGCATAGTCCACGCGCTAGACCCTGCGCTTCTTGAAGCAGGATACTGGGACCAATCAGGAAACCTCCACGAAGCTTTGTCAGACTATTGGGCATGCACCATGAACAACAATCCCGATATGGGGGAAGGTTTCTTTCTCGAAAATCCCGAAGCACTTCGCATCTGCAACAGCGACGACAAATACCCTCAAGACTACAATCCCGAACCCCACAGCGGATGTGATATCATCTCAGGAGCCCTCTGGGACCTTCGTGAAGCACTTGGCAAGACAGTCATCGATCCCCTCATTCCCGAGGCTCTCCGACTCCAGCCAATAACATTCACTGAATTCCTCTCGACACTGCTCGTGGCAGACGACGACAACGGGAATCTCCAAGACGGCACGCCGCACGGACAAGCGATATGCGATACCTTCCTCTCCCATGGTGTCGCATCACCATATTGCGCAGGGCAGACGACGGAACCGCTTGCTGTCATCGCAGATCCAATCCCTGAAGAACAAGTCACGGGAAGTATACCGATTATCGGCACAGCATACGGTTCGAGGATAGAGCAGTTTACCCACTATACTCTGGATTATTCTTCTGACTTCGGCGGAACATGGCATACCGACGGCATCTCCCTCGAAAACAACGGACAACAACCCATAATAGACGATGTGCTTGGCCATTGGGACACCAAAGAGACCAATGATGGAGAATATATCCTCCGCCTCTCAGTCTACACTGCACATCAGAATGAACCATCCTATGTCTCTTTCATCTACGTCAAGAATAATTTCATCACTGCACCGATTGAAAACGACCTCATCAAGGCAGGAAGCACGGTCTCCATTTTCGGCACGGTGCATCCGGTAGATTTCAACCATTATGCGCTCTACTGGGTCGATGAAGATACCGGAACAAGGCATACGACTGGTATATCCCTCCAGAACAACGGTCAACAACCTGTCCAAGACGGACTCCTTGGAATATGGGACACGAGCAGCATAACATCTGCGGACAAATATTACCTCGAGCTTGAAGTCATCAGGGACGGAAGACCTCGGCAGGAGTACGTCAGTGTCCCGCTCTACCTAGACCCGACCATCAAGACAGGATGGCCGAAAATATACACCCCGAACCTCGAAGGCGACTATGAATTCATCACGTCAAACCCGCTCGTCTTTGATTTCAACACTGACGGATCGGAAGAAATAATATACGCAACGCATGCTAAACAGGCTGGAATGGAGCACGATTACCTGAACATTTTCGGGCCCACTGGACAGACCATATCAAGATGGGACATGCCAACACTTCCAGGAGGAATAACCACTCTTGCCGCAGGAGACCTTGATAACGACAATCAAAATGAGCTGGTCGTCATCTATCTTAGCACGGAGACACATCAAATCTACGTATACAACTCAGATGGAAGCATCCTTCCTGGATTTCCCATAGATACACCCTCTCTTGAAGATAGTGATTGGACATACTATCCATATACCATCTCTGTCAGCGTCGCAGACATCACCGGAGACCATATCCCTGATCTTCTCATCTACGGATCAGAGTTCGGACTCATTGCAGCTTATAGCAACACAGGAAGCATGCTACCCGGCTGGCCTCAGACAGTATACCCTTTTCAGTATCGGATAGGAAGCAACCTCGTATCCCATATAAGCATCGGAAACCTCGATGCAGACCCGCAACCAGAGATCATCCTCACCATGTCTGCATATGACTCAACCACTCAGACAAAATACGCAATATTATCTGCATACAATGCAGACGGATCAGTCTTATCAGGCTGGCCTGTCATCAAAGAAGATTATCTCTGGAACGCTCCCGCGATCGGAGACATTGACAACGACGGGATGAACGAAATCGCAGTCGCCTACCGCGACGGATCAGGAATCTATGTCTACAACAGGGACGGTACTGTCCAGCAAGGCTGGCCACAGCTTGTCGGATATTATTTCACTGCCTCCCCAATACTCGTCGACATCAACAACGACAGACAGCTTGAGCTATTCGCCAGCAACTATGAATTTTATGACTGCAAATCCTACCTCTTCAACAGCCATGGACAACTCTTAACCGGCTGGCCGCAATTTAAGCCATTCGAAGGATTCTGGTTCTCTGTCGACTTCACATCTCCTGTCTCAACAAAACAAACCAGCGGTTCCAACTACCTCATGGAGGCTTCAGGCAACCTGCTCTATGGCTGGAACCCGCAGGGGACACTATTGTCCCAGTTCCCTAAAAGCAGCGGACGCCTAGGCATGACAGAATTTCCCATCACAGCGACAGACCTTGAAAAGGACGGAAGGCTCGACATCATCGCCATGGCCTATCGCTGGGACGATCCTTACCAGCAAAGCATCATCGTCTGGGACACAGGACTTTCAACTTCGACGACGCAGGCTTGGCCACGGCTCAGACAAGATGTCCTCGGCAGGAGCAGATACATCCCCCCTACCACTGCGTCATGGACCTCCTGCACTAATCAATCATCTGTCTCCTGTACAGACTTCTGCAGCCAGCAGGGGAAAACGTGCTCAGCAACGTGCTCGCTTCCCAACGGAGACGACAATGTCGCGGCAGTCATATTTCCTGGAAGCGCAAGCTGCGGGCAAACTACGATATTCGAGAGCGGCTGCTCATCTTCGATACCGACAGGCAGTAGCAGAAAATGCTGCTGTGCACCAATGCCGCCAGTAGGAGGTTCACCCCTCTTCGCGAAGCTGAAATCAGTACGTGCCTGATAACAACGCAGGTTCACTGACGAACACGGTTGCACAATTCGCAGAACAGCGCAGCACTCCATCCTTGAGCAAAGCATCCCTTCGACGACAATTCCTTCGCGCTTGAGACCTCTGCATGATGGCCAATCACGCCGGAAAACAATATCTCCTCGCTTGCCGCCTCGCGGATCTTCGAAATATACTCCTTGAAGAAGAACTTATCCACATCATGCATGCAGATCGCAGCCATGCTGTTCAAAAAGAACCAAGAATCACCACGATGATACGACCTGTTGTCCATCCCTGTGTACGTGTCACAGAAGAGATGATGGTCCTTCGCAATGGTCGAAAGACCGCCCCACGGCAGCCATAATCTCTCGAGCGCAGACGAAAACACGGACTTCCACTCCTTCTTCGACAGGAGATCAGGATAACAATAATGAGCGATGAACACGTTCGGACGGACAGTCCAATCTACACCATCCTTATAACCGTCTGCAAGCATCTTCCCGTCGAAAAAGACGCTTCGCACCCTTTCCCTCAGCAAGGTTTCTTCTGTCTCAAGATCCTTCGTGTCCTCTCCGACCTGCTTTCCGATGACAATGACGCACTGCAGCAGCGCAAGATGCAATGCTTGGATCTCAATCCGCGCACCGTCACGCATATCCCCTCCAAAATCCGTATCCATCCACGTCTCCTTCGGTCTGTTATAGATCAATCCGTCCTTCTCGCAGATTCTCCTTATCGCCCGTTCTGCAGAAAAAAGCGTGCGATAGAGGTCCTGCAGTTCCTGCAGAGAAAAAAACTTCTCAAGCGAATCCCTCCTTTTCAGCTCTCCGACAAGGTCAAGAAGCCTCTTCCCGAACCATCCTGTCCCGTCGGCAGAGCCAAGATCCGCATGGGGAAGCCTGTTTGGAAGACGGCCGTCCTCACCAAACGAGTGCGCATATTTCAAGAGGATGTCCTTCATCGCCTTGAACTCCTTCATGGTCAGCAGATACACTGAAGAGATCAGTTCATCCCGTGTCCAGAACTGGAAAAACCACGGCAATCCTGCAAAGATGCCAAAGAGCCCTCGCTGCGGACGGATGGTGAGCGACCTGCAGGAATGTTCAGCACAGACAAGGGCAATATCCTCTTTCTTCTCCCGGGAATGGATCTTTCCCTTTTCCTTCTCGAGTCGCCAATGCTTTTCCACATGCAATGCCTTGACTTTCGCCTGGGTGAGGTTTGGTGCCGCAGCGGCAATGATCTTTCCCCCTCCCTCCACGAGAAAGCGCAAGGCCTCATAGACATACGACTCGCCTCGTGCGCCGCGGCTTGCGTCATAAGGATACCATTTTCTCTTCCAATGATCCAGGATCTCGAACTCTCCCCTCCACAAGAAGACCGTAAACATGCGATAGGTGATTGCGCTCAAAGCCGCATCGCAGAACTTGGTAAACTCGACGACAACAAATTCCCCATCACGCGAAACAGTGTACATCCTTCCCTGATCATCGGACTCGTGGATGTGCCGCACATCAAGATCAACAACGATTCCTCCATGATAATTCTCAATATCGAAGAGCACTCCTGCCTCATCGAGCGCATACGATACGACCGCTTCCCCATATTCGCAATCGACCTCGTAGCCCCTGTTCTTGACCTTCGCGATTGGCCTATCGAGATGAATCGCGTCAATGATCTTCACATAATCAAACGAATTAGGCAAAAAGACGCCGTATCCCTGATACATGGAAACATCCGCAGGGAACAGCAGCAGATAATCTCCATTCTTCGCAGTCAATAAGAATCCGGCCTCACCCTCTTTTGTCTGCACATTGCCATGCAAGCTATGCAAAATCTTCATGTTGGATGCGTATCTCGGAATGATCCCCTACGTTCAATTTCTTCGACGTATCAATGACCACCGCGTCCTCGCCGATGAGCGAGTCCACAAGCTCCACCCGCTGCAGGCGCGCACGCTCATTGATGATGCTGTCCGTGATGATGCAAAAATCGACCTTGACTCCCTTCGCGATGGACACATTCGGCCCGACGATGGAATGCGTGATCTCTGCACCCTCTGCAATCGCGACGGGAGGAATAAGGACTGAATGGCTGATCTTCGCATCGCTTCCACCGGTATTAGGATCCACTCCCTTCTTCTTCAAATCATCATACCTCTTCTGGAGGAGTATCCTGTTCGTCTCGAGGAGCGTATCCCGCTGTCCGCAATCAAACCATCCCGCAACCTCGACTGCCTTGAAATGCTGCCCCTTCTTGATCATGAGCTTGTAGGCATCAGGAAGATAATACTCTCCCTTCATCTTCATATCATCTGCATAGAGCTTCTCGATGCAATCAAAGAGGAGTTTATAGTCCCTGGAATAGTAGAGACCGATGTTCGCAAGCTTTGATATCGGCTCCTTTGGCTTCTCCACCATATCCGCTATGAATCCGTCCTTCCCATTCACGACGACACCGAAGCGCTGGTAATCCAGAACTTCCTTCACCCAGACGACACCGTCGAGCTTCGTCGTCTTCAAAAATGAGAGATCGGTATCGAATATCGTGTCGACAAAAATCACGAGCACAGGCTCGTCGATGCGGTCTTTCCAGATGCGGACCGCGCCTGCGCTTCCGTCCATCACTTTCTGCTCTCGGAATTCCGCATTGAAAGAGTAATTCTCTGTCACATAGCTCTCGACCTTCTCCTTCAGATAACCTGTCGTGATGCAGAGGTCTTTTATTCCAATCTCCTGGAGCTTGTCAAGGATATGCCCAAGGACCGGCTTTCCCGCGACATACAACAACGGTTTTGGAGTGGAATGCGTATGCGGACGAAGACGCGTTCCCTTTCCTGCGAGCGGAATGATGACTTTCATAGTGTACAGAAATCATCGGTGGGTTTTTAAATGTTTACTTAGCGAGCGGACCTCTTCCAGAGGATTTCAAAAAAATTATCGTACGAATCTGCCGCGATCTTGTTATGGATCACTATTCCCAACGGGATCTCTGTCCATAATATGATGCCTATCTTGTCATGCCTTATGATCGTCTCTGTCAACGGCTCGAATCCCGCATCAGTAAAGCGGTATTCTGCCTTCGGATACCTGTTGGTGGTGCACCATTTCCGCAAGGATTCATTGAACAGCAGCCTTGCTCGTATTCCTTTTTCAGTCCGTTTCTTATGGTATTCCATCCAGAAGCGTTCTCCCATCATCAGGGACTCTTTTGAGGAGCCGAAGGTGTGATGTTCCTTTCCTCCTGCTTCGAGAAGTTCATGCAATAATTCCCGTAGTCCCCT
This sequence comes from archaeon, assembly GCA_020057445.1. Lineage (GTDB taxonomy): Archaea > Nanobdellota > Nanobdellia > Woesearchaeales > JAHJEM01 > JAHJEM01. The sequence continues at coordinate 6,277 of JAGVFV010000109.1, forward strand.
GATTCCCCGAAAGGTCATCACTTCCGATTTCTGCTTTGCAAGCTCTTGCTTGAGCATGAGTTTTGGCAAGAGATCCTCGAACTGCCTTTTCTTGTCGTCGATGTATTCAGTGATATGCTTCGGGTTTGCCGCCTGATAATGGTTCCTTTGGCCTTCTTTCACAAAAGAGACGAATCCCTTGCTCACCAGATTATTCAGGGTCATGTGGACGACCGAGCTTTGCAGGCCTGACCTTTCAATGATGGGACCTGCTGTCGCGCTTCCAAGCTCCAGGAGCGAGATATACACCTTAATCTCTGCATGTGTGAATCCCAAGTCCTCGAGGATGGCAGTGTCCATTCGGTTCATGACGGCACAGTCCTATTTAAGTTTTTCTATTCCTCCTCCGTTAATGGAGAGTGAATGTTTATATAGATATAATGTCACTACTATTGTAAGGTAAAACAAAAAGAAACAAACAAAGGGAGGTAAAAAAAAATGGAAAACGAAACAAAAGCATTGGAAATACTGGTTGTTGAAGACAACCTGATGCACCAAGACGCGGCAAGAGCATTGCTCAAAGACCACAACTTGACTGTTGTAGGGACCTTTGATGATGCGATGGATGAACTAAAAAACTGGCAGAAATACGATGCAGTGCTGACAGACCTGTTCTTTCCCCAGGGCCGAGGAGAAATGATGAGGGACAAGTCAATGGGAAAGATTGAAATGCCCTTTGGCTACGCTGTCTCCCTGATAGCAAGCAAGCACGGCATTGAGAATATCGCGGTGGTCTCTGATGCAAACCATCACGACAATCCCATCGCATACACCATGGACTTCCTCAGCGGAAGGGGCGGACAAGGACCTATTGTCCAGCAGGTCGGGACTTCAAGGCTTGCCGTCATCAACTCTGGCGCCTTGCAGCAAGCATACCTCAAAAGCGACGGCTCAGTAACCCTTGAGGACCCATACACGCTGCCGAAGGATTCGGAAAGACGCCAAGAGTTTGCAAGAAAAGGAGAGTACGAATTCCAGAGAGTGAAGAACTGGAAAGCGGCACTGGAACAGGTCATGAATGCAGAGATATACACGCCTCCAAAAAGAATAGACGATAGGCCAGTAGGAGCGCCGCCTGGCGGAAGAATAATGTAAAAGGAATGTCATTCCCCGCGATAGAATTTTGCAGCGTCTTCCGGAGAGACCGTGTTGATGACGGTTCCCGTCTCCAGCTCAAACCCTGCCCAGATCGCAAGCCGCGGAGATATCTCGATGTGAAAGTGGAAATTCTCTCCCTTAAGGTCGGCATTATGTATCTTCAGGTTGAACGGAGGATATCCTAGATCGTCAAGGCGCAGCAACAGCTTCTTCAGGACACCTGCAAGGGCGAACAGTTCCTCGTTTCGCAGGAGCGCGATATTCGGATAATGATTCTTCGGGAAGACCCATACTTCATACGGGAAACGGGAAGCGTACGGCGTGAACGCGACAAAATGCTCATCCTCAAAAACGCGGCGGTCTGATGCCTTCTCCTGCTCGATGATCTCACAGTACGGGCAAGACTCGTTCTCGATCAGGTACTTATACGCCGTCATCAGCTCCTCTGAGATCCACGACGGCTTGATGTTATACGCGATGATCTGCGAATGAGAATGCCGAAGCGACGCCCCTGCAGCAGTGCCCCTGTTCTTGAAGACAGAGATGTACTTGATGTTCGCAAGGTCGTTGAGCTCCCTGATCCTCCATACATAGGTCTTGAGAACGCTCTGGATATGCTCCTGGGGCAATTCCTCAAGCTCTTTCCCGTGCTCTGGCGTCTCGATGATCACCTCGTGCGTGCCATATGCGGAGGCGAACGTGTAGAACTTGTTATGCATCTGGATGTGGGGATCGCCTTCGAGGGAAACAGCGCTGAACTTGTTCGGCACGACCCTGATGATCCAGGAGTCGTCCTTCTTGATCTCATTGAGGATGCCTGCGAGCAGGTGCTCATGGCCAGGGCAGAACGGGCAGGAATCCCTCCCTTCCTCAACAGCCCTTGCCTCCTTCAGGATGTGGGGCCTTTTGCCCCGATCTTTTGCCACTATGACAAACCTGTTCAGTATGTAGTCTTTCCTCAGTTCGTTCATCGCTGCAGCGCAAGATTGTGCGCAATGATATAATTTTTCACCAGATGCTTCCAGTCGGCAAAAGAGGAAACGGTCTTCGCGTTCAACTTATTCTCCACGCGCTCCACGTGGTCAAGAAGAATATACTCATACATCACCTTTTCAAGATCAGCTATGACCTCCTCATCCTTCTTCTGGAAGCGTTCTATGATGAAGATACCGGGTCGTACGCTGTTGACCTTGCTCTTGATGAAGCTCCCAAACCCGGTCAGGTCGGACGTGACCGATGACACGCCCATCGCGGCAGCCTCAAGGGGAGTGTACCCCCATGGCTCATAATAACTCGGGAAAAGTCCAAGATGACAGCCGCTCATCGCATCATAATACGACAGGTTCAGCAGTCCGTCATTCCCATCCAGATAGGTGGGATAGAGGATGACCTTCACCCGGTCGTTTGGCTTGTTGTCAAGGCCGCATTCCAGCAATGTCCACTTGATGCTGTCCGCATCCTCATTGTTTATGTAATGCGTCACGATCAGGGGATTGCCAAAACGCCTGAAGGCAAGCATCTCTTTTTTCATGTCCAGCAGGAACTCATTCGTGAAGATCTTCTCCTTCACATACTCATCCTGCGAGATCACCCCTTCCACGATCGTCTTCAGAATATCCTTTGACCTGAAATCCACATACTGCTTGATCTGCTTGTAGATATTCTTGTTCTCCAGAAGCTCCTTCTTCAGGCCGTAAGTCTTATTCGGAATCCAGAAGAACACACATACGGTCTTGTTCGAGTTCTCGGCCTGCAGCCTCCTGTTCAATTCGCCAAGCGCCCGTATCGTCACATCGATGCCCTTATTCTTGAACTCATACCTTCCGATGATGAAAAAGATGAGCGTGTGCTCCAATTCGAACGTGTAATGCGGAAAGAAATAATAGGTGATGAATTCCTTGATCATCTCGAGATTCGTCACGTGCTTGATCGACGTCTCTTCTATCGTCGGGAATTTCTCGATGTCAAGGCCGTTGAGCACAAGCACATCCGGCTTCCTCCCGAGGATATGCTCAGCCTCAATGCCAGTGATCGCAGACACTGTCGTAAACACGCTCGCCTCTCTTGCGCACGCGCGTTCAGCAGTGAACTTATCAAGGATGCCTACATTTCTCGCTTCTGTCTCAGGATCAAACTTGCCGAGCAGATTGTACAGGTCCCGTCCCTCGCCGGCGATGCTCCGTCCGAGCATTGTCGCGTGCGTGGTGAACACGGTCTTCACCTTCGCCGCATTCAACTTCAGGTACAAGAGCCCAAAGCCGGCAAGCCACTCGTGGAACTGGGCGACAATCTTGTCAGAATGAAGCTTCCTGCTCAGGATCTCCAGAAGCATGCCGACAGCCCACGCCCAAAGGAGAGGCTCTTCAAAATCCCAAGACGCATGCAACGAATCAATGCGGAATTTTTCCCACAACAGCCCTTTTATCTCATTCTTCCGCGGAAGGAGCGCCATGAAATCCAGCAGTATGACGTTTGGCTCGCCTTTCACCTGCCATTTGCCGTAATAGCACAAGATACCTGACTTCTTCAGCTCCTCAAACGTGTCGCTGACCTCTTTTGGCGGAGTCGACTGTATCATCTCTGTATCGAAGGCATTCTTGAAAAATGGCCCTATGAGAAAATAATTCTTATAATAGTATCTCATCAGGGCGGCCTTGCTGATCAGGACAGTATTTATCCCTCCGACCTTGTTGCAGACCTCCCACGAGGCCTCAAAAAGATAATCCCCTTCCGCTTTGATCTTTTCCATCTTACGTCAACACCAATCCGAACAATAATTTACTCACCACGAAACCAAGCACGAACCCGAGGAGCACGCCGAGGATGAATTCCTTCAATGTGAAATAACGATACGCCTCGCCCTTTCCGACAACGTGTTTTTCAGCTTCCGGCTTCTTTGCCTCACCCGGAATGACGATTTGAGAAGGCATCTCCTCTTTTTTCTCAAAGACGACCGGTTTTTGAGCAGACACGTCCGGGACGACAGGACTCACCTTTGGCTCATCCCTCTTCTCTTCGATATACGCCTCGAACCTCTTTGAGACCTCCCTCCTCATCACATGCTCGTTTATCGCCGCAAGCGTCTCTTCTTTTGTCGTGCACTTCCTGACTGTCCCTGCAAGGTCACTATTCTGCAAGACCTGCAGGATCCAATTTGAAAAGTCATTCTTGAACGCAGAGACGTGGTGGGAGAACTCGTCCTGAGGCATATCTTTCAATATGTCTGCAAGATCCTCTAGCGTGTGCGCTACCTTTCCGTTCTTACAGTAGAACGCCTGGTCCAAATCTCACCTCTTTTTCCTATTTATTTCTTGAAATATTCCTTGATGATGATGATCGTCTGCTTCTTGTTCTTCTCATTTGCAAGCATCCGCGCAAGCTCAACCTCACTGAACACATGGTAGATCCATGCTGAAAAGTCATTCTTGTACGGGGTCACATGATGCGAAAACACGTCATCAGACATCTTTTCAAGCCCCTTTGCAAGGTCAAAAAGGCTCTTGAGCTTTTTCCCGTTTTTCAGGACGAAATATTTGTCTTCAGAAGACGCCACGAACTTATGCAGCTTCCCCTCGATCTTTTTCGGTATCAGCGTCGCCCTCGACTTTCCTTTCTTTGCCTTCTTCATGATTTTTCGTTTCTTCTTTTTCATCCGGTCACCCCTTTCACCAATGAACTTGGATTTTCGACAGGAACAGTAATCTGCAGCTCCTCGCCATGCGAAAGATGGGCGATACGGATCGCAATATCATTCAGCACATTCATGAACGCGATGAAGCCCTCATATGGCGAGTTGTAGGGATTGAAATACTTGTGCACATCACCATCATTGAACCATTTCGTGCACATGTAATACAGGTGATCGCTCGTCGTCAGCCGTCTCCAGTCCTCAAGCAATGCATTGTTGTCCAGCCCCTTTATCGCCTGCTCAAAATTATAGAGCTCTTTTGCAGCATAGTTCTGGATCCGATTCCCAAGCCACGCAGAAAGATCCCTCTCCACGTCAGCCCATGAGATGAAGTTGTGGATATCGAGCTCGCCGACAGAAGGATAGGAGTCAATCACCTCGCTCACGGTCTTGAAATCATTGTCAGGATGGCGCAGGATATCATCAGGAAGATGGCGCATGAACTCGAAAATTCCTGTATCCTCCCATTGGTGCTCACCAAACGTCTCATAATCCATGAACAGGTTGATCACCTGGCCATTTCCATTCACAGAAGACACCCACTGGGCAAACTTTGGCGAATGCAAGGGATACTCTTCCCATGTCCTATTTCCGAACCGGAATGCGATATCATCAGAAAGCTTGTAATTCTTCAGGAGAAGCTTGAGCCTTGGTGCTGTCTTTGGCGTATACACGAAATTCGGGCTTCGCCAGCCAAGGATGTGGTCCGCTCCTTCTGCGACAATGCCCTTGAACCCGAGATCCTGGACAAAATGCGCAAGCTCATTATTGTAGATGAGCTCAGTATTACGGAACACGCAAGGCTCCTGGCCAAACAGGTCCTTGATGGTCTTCTGATGAAGCTCGACCTGCTCCTTGAACTCGTCCTTCGAAAACAGATAGGACAGCGAATGATTATACGTCTCTGCCAGGAACTCCACACAGCCTGTCTTCGCAAGCTCCTGGAAAGATTCGAGCACCTCTGGCTTATACCGCTGGAACTGCTCAATGATGGACCCTGAAAGCGAAAAAGAAACCTTAAACTTGCCATGATGCTTCTTTATCAAGTCAAGAAGAAGATGGTTCATGGGAAGATAGCACTTCTTCGCCACCTTCTCGATGATCTCCTTGTTCTTCTTATGGTCAAAATAATCAGAGCTCTTCCCGATCTCAAACACGGAATACTTCTTCAGGCGAAACGGCTGATGCACCTGAAAATAAAAGCACACGCTTACCATTGCCCACCCTCCAATGCCTTATTGTACACATCGATGCATTTCCTTGCAGGGATCTCCCAATTGAACTTCTTGACCTCCCTGCTTCCCTGTTCCTGGATCTCCTCATGCAATGTCGGATAATGGAGCACAGAAAGCATCTTGCTTGCCATCTCCTCAATATCCCAAAAATCGACCTTGAGACAATGCGAGATGACTTCAGAGACACCGCTCGTCTTTGAGATGATCACCGGCGTCCCATTGCGCATGGCCTCAAGAGGGGTTATGCCAAACGGCTCGGACACAGAAGGAAGCACATACAGATCAGCAAGCTTATACGCCCGGTCAATGTCTTGGCCAGTCAAGAACCCGGAAAACAGGAT
>JAGVFV010000014.1 GCA_020057445.1 archaeon
AGGCAGGTCAGAAGGAGAATAGACACTGTCATATTCCACATTCCCCTCGCTATCATGAGCAGGAGTCGCGACTTTGGAAGAATCCACCTTCAAATTTTTGATATCTAGAGTGTCAAATTTATCTTTTGTTGTCCAGTAAAGACTCAATTTATTGAACTTATAACCCTTTGTCAGGCAATTGCCGTTTTCCACTTGGTAAGCGACATACTTATCAACCATCGGTCCTGTATAGAACCCGATTATGGCAACTTCCGGGAACGCATCCAAGTTGACAATCCTTACGCATCTATCTAATGGATGAGAATTCTCAGGGAGTACGTCCGCGCTCGCTATTGGATAAAAAATCAACAACGCAACAAACAGTAACAACGATGATTTTAGTTTCATAACCATATCAAAATGAATTACTTATATAAAGTTTGTCAAAGCTTCAAACGAACTTGAAGTTATAAAAGAAAATATCCTGAATCACGGCGCGAGCATGCCGTGCGCCTTCTTGAAGTTCTTGTAGAGGAGGAACATGGACCTTTCAGCGCTCTTCTCTGCGTCAGTCCCGCTGCCTTTCGACGTTTTGGATTTTTTATGCGTGTGGATGGGGATGAGCGGTCCGAACATCTCTCCAAATCCCTTGAAGATAGCGACAAAAGGCTCATCAATGCCAGAACCCATCGGCGCTTTCTTCGTCTCTTCCTTCTTCTGCTCTTTCTCCTCTTCTTCTCCTGCCTCTTTGAGGTATTCCTCGATCTCACCGCCGAACGCGTCCATGGCGTCTTTCAGGCTTGCGTCGACAAGTCCCAAAAGCTCGATCTCCTCATCCTGTTTCATGCGCTTGTAGGAATCGATCTGCTTCTCAGTCCAGCCATAGCAGCGAAGGTCAAACTGCACCCGACCCACGTGCAAAGGTCCCCGTTGGTAATCCTGCTGGTATTGCATGGCAGGCTTTGTGCGAAAGCTGAATGTCGCAAGGATGACGCTCCAATAATCCCCTCCGTGCTTCTTCCTCCCGAGGATCTCGATCTCTGTCATGCTCGTCTCAAACGCGCCGACGAGGTCAGGGGAATCCATCTGGTTCTCATTCATGGCGAGGCGCTTTGACGTCTTCAGATAAGGCTTGACCCAGGCGATGTACATACGTACGATGTTCCAATGCTGGCGAAGATACTTGAGCGTGAACTTCCTCCTGTTCGTCATCTCCTGATTCGTCCGCTTCACCCACAGGATGTATTGGTAGAGCTTCCTCTTGAGGAGGTTCTTGATCTGCGGGTTCCATTTCATCTGGTCCACGATGCCGTCGACATCTCCCTCTTCGTAGATGACAGTATTGAAGAACAGGTCAGGGAGGATGGTAAATCCTACCTGCTGGGCAAGGCCGTAGACTGAGCTTGGGTTCTTGGTCCCGCCTTCAGCAAAGTCAATAAAGATGCCTTTGAGCGTGACATCAGCCGCCCGGCTGGTGTTCGTCACCTTATTATCCTTTGCATATTCAAGCCATTTTGTATAGATGTCAAGCCTCTCGTCCAGGATGCGAAGCTCCCGCACCATGGGAAAGACATCACGTGTCAATTTTCCGATGGTTGCAAGATACTGCTGTGCCCGATCCTGCTGTATGCCTAGGCGTTGTGCAGACTGGCCGAAAAAAGCAGAATTCTCAGACGCTGAAAAAATGTCCGTGATCTTGTCCACGAATGGGAATTGCTGGTCCTGGCGCATATGGCCAAGGACCCAAAAATACGGCTCTTCTATCGACTGGTTGAACGCTTCCGTAATGAGGCGGAACCGCTTGTACGGCTTTGGAAATCCCGTCGGCAGATACTCAGCGAACTTGTTGACCGAGGGCATGACATTGACCTCTTCTGAGATCTCCTCTTCAGCGTGCTTTGCGTCATAATCCCCGCTCCTCGACCTCCACACTTTCTTCTTATCATCAAATTCATAGAACGGCCTGGCGCTTTTCTGCATAAATCCATACTTCACCAGCCGTTGCGAGCCTGTCAATGCCATTCTACACCCAAAGAATTATGTGATATGCTTCTTTATAAATCTTATCATGGAGAAGGCGTATCATCACGCGTGCACATGGACTCAAAGGAATTGCTGCGCCAGGTTTATGGGAAATTTCGCAATATTTCCAGGGGGTTGAAAACCCCACATTTTAGTGCGAAATTTCTCATTCCAAAAACTCGCGATTCGCGAGAGGCGCAAAACCTCGGGCTTTAGCCCGAGGATACTCAGAAATCTAACAAGATTTCTGGTACAATAAATCCTAAATGATTTATGTGTAGCCTCGAGCAGCGAGTTTTTGTTATTTTTTTTCTCTGCTTTTCTTCAGGGCAAGATTCCCTGACGGCAGCACCCGGATGATATCATCAAGGTCTCCTGAAAGCACGTGCCTGATCTTCTTTGCGATAACGGCTGGCTTCTCATCTCCCTGCACGATTCCGATGGCAGAAGGGCAATTGGCAGCGACTGCAGAAGGAGGGCCGCCCATGGGCTTTCCCTCGAAGACGCCGATGGCAAACTCCATCTTTCCAAGCTGCCGAGGGATCTTTCCCGTCATCATGAACGCCCCCTTGCCGACGTATTCCCCTGCTTTTGCCTCTTTTGTCACCTGGTCAGGATGCGCAATCCCGACTTGCGCCCCTCCCATCTTCAAGCCCCATGCCTTTGACACGCATGCTGTGAAATCCGCTGCCTCTGCAATGGTCTTTTCCGGAATCACCTTTCCGCCAGACTTGATGACCATGAACGGCGACCCTTGGATGTCCGTGTGGAGCACGAGATCGTCCTTCTCCGTGTGCTTCTTGATGATGATCTCATTCGTCGTCGCATCCCGGCCGCCGATGACAAGGAATTGGTCAGAACTCATGAACCAGCGGAACTTCTCATACC
>JAGVFV010000089.1 GCA_020057445.1 archaeon
GACATCAACATCACCCCGGATGTCAAGGGAGTCCTTTCCTCTGCACAATACATAGTCTACACATTTGACCCGAACATGACAGATCTGCCCCACATCGAGCAGGTGCGCTATGAGATCTCCCGCGACCTTCCGATAAAATCAGTCCTTGCAGTCCAAAAAAACATCTCTGCATACGAATTGCTCCCGGTCGCAACCTGCATAGACGGCACGCCGACAATGCCGGTCGTCTCGTTCGAGCAATCAGACAACGCGTCCATCTCCCTTTCCGGGAACTGCATCATCATGCGAGGAGAAGGGCTCCAATTCTACCGGTTGAAGGACATGCTCATCTATACGTATTTTGGCATCTTGAAGTAAATGGCCCACACAAAAAAAAAGGAAAAGCCGAAAATAGTCCATGACGACGCCAAGCATGAGCAGGAGGAAGAGGAGGAGAAAGAGCGAGGGAAAAAATCAAACATCTATTTCCTTGTCGCGATCGGCTTCATCATCGTCGGCATTGCCGTCTTCATCACCATACCCACTCTCGTCCACAAGATCCAGCTCGATAAGAATACCTATAATAAATTCATCTTCCAGAAAAATGGCAGATTCTGGATGACCGAGATCGAGAGGAACAATCTCCAGAATGCCATCCCTTTTTACTTCCACCCGCGGGAGCTCGAAGACATCCCTGCAGAGCTCAACCTTTCCGGAAAGATCCTCCCGCTCACCATGAACGAGAATGCGAGCATCATCATCACGCTCGATCCTAATCTCAACACGACAGCGGTCCAGGCAGGGGTGCAGATATCGCGAATCACAGGTGAACGCTATCACATCCTGAACATCCAGACGCGATCCGCAATCACTAACCCTCCTGCAAATTATGTAGGCAATGCCACATTCCCCCTCGCCACGTGCAAGGATGCGACAAATGCGACGCTCGTCATCTGGCTTCGAAAAGGAATGGTAAACGGCATCTTCTCAGAAGGCAACTGCATCGTCGTGCAGGGAAAGGATGAAGATGAGCTGCTTCGGTCCGCAGAAAAATTCACCTATCTCATCCTTGGAATAATGGATCACTAGCAGACGCTGTCTCTTGTCTTTTTTGCCTCGTATAATCTTATGTCAGCATCCTTGATGACTTCCTTTTTCTCCTGCATAGGATTCCCGTAGGCAACGCCGATGCTGATCGTGATGCCCTCGCCGCCCAATTCATCCCAGACCTTCTGCTTGACAGTGGAACGCAGATATTCTGCCTTTTCTCTTGCAGTCTCAAGGGAACAGTCAGGCATGATGACGAGGAATTCCTCTCCGCCGTACCGTGCGATCAGGTCGTTTTTCCTCACTGATTCTGCAATGATCCCTACGAGCCCGCAAAGGACACTATCTCCCGCATCATGGCCATAGGTGTCATTGACCTTCTTGAAGTGGTCGATGTCGACGATTGCGACAGCATAATCTGCAGACAGGCGCCTCAATTCCCTATCTGCTCCTCGCCTATTATATGCGCCTGTCAGCTCATCCGTCCTTGCAATTCGTGCCTCATGCCGTAGCATGCGGATCGCGTCAGCTTTCTCTTTTCTTAGTCTTTGTATCTCCTCCTCTTTTTCCTGGCTGATCCTTCTTTTCTCTTCCACTGCCTCCTGCAAAGAGCCCTTCAGCTCATGCACTTCTTGCCTGAGGTAGTTGCGCTCCTCGACAACATCAGCAACGCTGAGGATAATTTGCTCCACCTTCTTTTTTTCCTCGTCCATCTGCCCTTGAATGATCCTCGAGTTTAAATATTTTATCATTTTTACCACTAATCAGTAACATTATTGTGGTTTTTTGTGGTCTTATTCCGGTTTCCTGAGAAAGACATCGAGCTGCCTTGAAGGCTTCTCGTTCTTGGCATAGATCGCAATCATGTGCGTCGCATAGGTCCTCGCATCCTCCCAATAGGTGTTGATGACCCTCGTGAAGAGGAGGATGAGAAGGAGCGATATCGTCGTCCCGATGATGGTGGACATGATGACGAACGGCTCTGCAAACCTGCCGATGAGGGATGAATTGGCAGTCACGAGGTCTGCGATGAAGTTCGAGACGATGGACGCGTACAAGAGCAGGTAAAAAAACATCCTGATGAACCCAAGGACGCGCATCTTCACAAAGACAGACCCGATCTTCTCGCCAAGCAGGCGCACATGCTCCTTATCTTCCTTTCCCCGGAGAGGGATGTCCTGATGCAGCCGGTCCAAGTACTGCTGCAGCCTTGTCGTCCTTGTCACCTGCATCCTCCTGAAAAAGGTCATGCCCCTGTTGTTTCCAAAAGGGTATAAAAATGTATCTATGCAAGGACGTGATATGCTGTCCTGTAAGTGAGTGATATGCTATCAGACAGAATTTTTTCACAACCTTTTTATAACCCTTGCTGTCTTCGAATCCCCTATGCACGCGACACTCGAGGAGCATCTCAGCGTCATCTGCCCAGGATGCAAGAAAGAGCACAACAAGCAATGGTCTGACCAGTTCGACAAGCACCAGCATTATAGCAGGCTCACCTGCGACTGCAACTACGAGATCTTCATCAGGTCAAAACACTTCACGAGCAGCGTGAACCACTAAAGACGCTTCTTGATCTCGTTTCGGACCATATTTTCTGCGCTCTTGATCCGTCTCTCGATGTCCTTCCTGTGCGAAAGGCTCTCTTTGAGGATCCTTTTCGCGATCCTCTTCCCCTCTGCATCGCTCATCCTGTTCTCCTTCATGAACCGTGCCACCTCTTTCTCCACAGCGTCCTTTGTCAGCAAGGTCACTCCAAGGCCGAGCAGGAAGGCTTTTCGCATCCTCTTATCCATACGACCACCTCTCCTTGAACATCATGACAAACAGATCCAGCAATAGCAATAAGGCAAGACAGAGCAGGATCACTGCATACGTCTTGTTGATATCCACGATCAAGGCAAAGGATATCACGAGCGCGGCGATGATGATCCCCATGACAAGCCTGTTCGTCCCTCTCGTGATCGAGGAATCGAGCCGGACGATGTCCCGCTCAAGAAGCTTCAGCTTCTCGTCAAGCCCGTGCACTTCGGAGAGGAAAGTGTTCGACTTGTCAGGAAGGGCTGCAAGGAATTCCGCAAACCGCGGCGCATTCTTCCTTGCGGCAAGATAGAATTCCTTTACGCCAAATTTCTGCTTGATGAGCGTCGATACGAACGGCTTTGACTCATCCACGATATTGAACGACGGCCAAAGCGACCGTGCGACGCCTTCAAGCGTGATGATCGATTTCCCAAGAAGCACATAATCCTTCGGCAGGCGGATATGGTGCTTCTTTGCAACCTCAAACGACTGCATGATGACGACGCCCATATCGATATGGCGAAGGTCATTGCCATAATACTTCCCAAGGGCACGGGAGAGATCCTCCTTGAATGACTGCCGATCGACTGTGTATTCCAGCAGGTTCAGCCTGATGAACGAATCGACTATTGCATCCATATCCTTTGCGACCAGGCTCACGAAAAGGACGGCAAGATGCGACCGCAAGGAATCATCGATCCTGCCGACGATCCCGAAATCGATCAAGGCGAGCTGCTTATTTCGCGTCACCAGGATATTTCCCGGATGCGGGTCAGCATGGAATATCCCGTCGATAAAGATCTGCTTGAATACGGCCTGGACAAGGCTTCGCACATATCCCTCGCGCTCTGCCCTGGAAAACTTCACCTTGTCTATCCTCTTGCCGTCGATGAATTCCATGGTCAGCACGCGTTTTGTCGTGCATTGCCAATACACGTGAGGGATCTGCAGGGATGTCTTTTCGAAATTCTTGCCAATTGCCTCTATGTTTTTTGCCTCCCTGATGTAATCAAGCTCGTTTTCCGTATATATCTTGAACTGCTCATAGATCTCGATTGGATCAATGACACTTGAGCCGTACTTCTTCTTCAGATAGCCTGCAAGATGGAAGAGGATGAGAAGATCATCAGCCATGGTCTTCTCAATGTCGGGCCGCATGACCTTGACTGCGACGGAGATGCCGTTCATCTCAGCGCGATACACCTGGCCGATGGATGCTGACGCGACCAGTTCCTTGACCTCAAGAAGACGGGACGCGTGCGAAAGCTCTTTCTTGATCACTGCCTCTGCTTCTGCCCTGGAAAATGGCTTGACCCGATCCTGCAATCTGGCAAGCTCACGGCAATACCTCTCCGGGATCAGGTCTGGCCGAAGGGAAAGATGCTGGCCAAGCTTGACAAACGTTCCGCCAAGATCCTCAAGCGCACGCCGCAGCCTCGCAGGATCAAGATCCTTCCCTCTATGGAACTTCTCGGAAAGCACATGAGAAAACCCGAACTTCGCCGACACCCGAAGGATATCCCTGAAACGCTTAAACTCCCTCAGCTTCTCCGGTATCCCCATGGCCTGCCTTGACGCCGGGAAGTATAAAAAGATGTGTGAGCATTCTTGAATGATACAAAAAAAAATAGCGTATGCAAAAAAACATGCGCACACACATGCATCCGAATCGCATCCCAAATATTTATAAAGAAAACATGACAGGAAACCCTTGGGAATGGCAAAGGGGACAAACGGCAATGGAAAGAGACCAAGCATCGTCACCCTGTTTGTCAGGAATATCGACGATTTCCTCAAGAGCATGGATTCCCTCCAAAACTCCCTCTTCTCCACGACACACAGCCATAAAGAGAAACGGTCAGCAAAGGCAGGGCTTCCGCCAGGCGCCCTCGTCTATGTCGGCAAGAAAAGGCCGACCAGGATCAAGATCACGGTCATCGACTACAACGAGAAGAAATTCCAGGAAAAGACAGTCGACGACATCAAGGAATGCTTCCCCTTCAAGGACACGCCATCCATCACCTGGATCAACATCGACGGCATCCATGATGTCAAGCTGATCGAGACCATCGGTAAATACTTCGGAGTCCACCCGCTCATCCTCGAGGACATCCTCAACACCAACCAGCGGCCGAAGATGCAGGACATGGAAAGTTACGTCTACACAGTGCTTCGCATGTTCCAATACGAAAAGGAAAAGCAGAAAGTCATGTCTGAACAGGTCAGCCTGATCCTTGGCAAGAACTTCGTCATCTCATTCCAGGAGACAGACGACTGGGACGTGTTTGACCCGATCAGGCAGCGCCTGCGCACAGGTCAAGGGCGGATCAGGAAGCTTGGCGCAGACTACCTGACCTATTCGATGATCGACGCCATCACCGACAACTACTTCACCATCCTCGAGAACGTCGGCGAGAAGATCGAGACCCTCCACATGGAACTCCTTGAGAACCCGAAGAAAGAGACGCTCCACAAGCTCAACATCGCCAAACGCGAGCTGCTCGAGCTTCGAAAGAGCATCTGGCCGCTACGCGAAGTCGTCAGCCAGTTCGAACGAGGCGAGACAGACCTTGTCAAGAAGACGACCTACATCTACCTCCGAGACGTCTACGACCACATCATCCAGGTCATCGACCAGATCGAGACCTACAGGGAGATGCTCGCAGGGATGCTCGACATCTACCTCTCGAGCATAAGCAACAAGCTCAACGAGGTCATGAAGGTCTTGACGCTCATCTCCACCATCTTCATGCCGCTCACCTTCCTTGCCGGAGTCTATGGCATGAACTTCCACTACCTCCCTGAGCTGTACTGGAGACCTTCCTACTTCATCTGGTGGGGACTATGCGCTGCGATTGCCATCAGCATGATAATACTATTCAAGAAGAAGAAGTGGCTGTGAAATCTCTAAGAATAAGACTGGCATTGAAACAAACTTTATAAGACACAACAGGGTTCTTATGGCATGGAAACTCAAGGTAAGAGGCTGCTTCCCAAAGAATCACCTGCAATCACCGCCATCGGATATGTCGAAAAGATTCTCGTCGGCGCATGGCATCGTGGTGGAGGACAGGCAGTCTACCCTCCAACAATAAGAATTGCAGGAGATGGCCATGAGATAATACCTGTCATCGCAGGGCCTTCGCTCGATGTATTCAAAGACATCCCATTCAAGACACCCGAAATATACGGATATTCCGCCATCGGACGTGAAGAGGCAAGACAGATTCTCGAAGCAGAACAGCCATCAGTCCTGCTCATCGGAACAAGCTCACAAGACAAGGACACCCCAATCACCCTCGAGCAAGCGCTGACTCTCGCAGCAAGAGAGAGAGGGATACCGACGATCGCAGTCCTTGACTTCTGGGGCAATTACTCGCGAAGGTTCAGCGACAAGCCGACGTACGACAATAGGAAATATCTCCCTGACATGATCTGTGTACCAGACGTGATTGCTTTCAACGACATGATAGGGGAAGGATTTGACAAAGACAAGCTTGTCGTCACCGGAAACCCTTATTTCGACGACATCGCAGCATCAAAGGAGCAATTCACCGGCGATCGGCGTGATGAATCACGAAAGGAATACAGGCGACAAGTCGTCCTCTTTGCAAGCCAGCCGATAGAGCTCTATTACGGGTCGTCGATGGGCTACACGGAAAAGACCGCATTGGAAGACCTTCTCTCCTGCATAGAAGAAGCGGGTGACGTGTGGTTCTGTCCGAACACGACCATCGTCATCCGCCCCCATCCGAAAGAGGACCCTGAAGAGTTACGCGCTGTTGCAGACAGGCATGCTGTCCATTACTTCATCGACAGCAAGACGCCGCTTCGCGAAGCGATCATGGCGTCAGACATTGTCCTATCCCCTTTTTCGACGATGCTCGTCGACGCGGCGCTTCTTGGCGTTCCGGCAATCAGCCTCCAGCCAGGGCTATGCAGAGATGACCTGCTCCCGACAAACAAGCTCGGGATAACATATCCCGTGTTCAAGCAAGGGGAAGTCGGAGATGCGATCAAGGCATTCCTTTCAGATACAACCCTACGGAAGAAATTCGAAGAAAAATCGAAATCGATCACACCTGACGGGAAAGCGACAGAAAGGGTGGTACGGGAAATATATTCCTTATTCCGCTGATCTAGTCTGGTCGCGTATACGTCAGTTTCTTCCCTTCATGGAACAGCGTCGAATGCTCATGCTGCGACACCAATCCTCCGGTGACTTCAGGCAAAGGAGGATATTCCCTGATGATGCCATTATTGATGAGCTCTTTCATGCCAAACTGTGTCTTACCGACGCCATGCTTCCTCGAGAGCCATCGTGTCGTGAACGGCAAGCCCTCATACGTCTCGATATCCTTCAGGAGGTCGCGGGCAAACTGGCCGCGTATGGATTTCATCTTGACCATGCCAAAGACAGTCGCGTTCGACGACTCGAAGATACTACCCTTTCCTGTCGTCGCAAACGGCTCGCACGCAAGGACCCAATCCTCCTCTATCTCAGTATTATCTCCCGTGTCGAAATTCGGGACAGTCGGCTGCGTATGCACGGTGAATGCGTCAAGGCCGTGTCCTGAAAGGTTCCTGATGGGCGAGAAGCCATACGAGGAGATCGTCTCCTGGATCGCCTTTCCCACATCGCGCAACCTGACACCGACAGCCATGGTCTTGAGTGCAGCGTTTAACGCCTCTTGCGAGGCACGGACAAGATCCTCATGCCCGCCAAAATCGACCGTGAGCGCGGTGTCTGCGATGAAGCCATTGATGTGCACGCCGATGTCGATCTTCGCGATGTCGCCTTCCTTGAACGCCAAGGGATCATTGTCCGTCGGGCAGTAATGGGCTGCGACCTGGTTGAGGGAGATCTGCGCGGGAAACGCGATCTTGCCTCCCATGGCGAGGATCTTCTCCTCGACCTTGTCGCACACGACGACAAGAGGGACGCCGACCTTCATCAGGCTCTTCCCATACTGCAGGCATTCATTGCTGATTCGTCCTGCCTTCACATACGCATCGTACACGTCCTTTTCCATTGTGAAATATTGAACAGTAAGAGGTATAAATAATTATGCAAAATTGCTGCCAGACAAGACAGCATATGACTCCGGATATCGAACAAGCAGCAGATCCTGCACCCCATCAATCCTGCCAGTTCGGTAAGCTGTAAGCAGTCTCAGTAGCTCAAGAAGTATATCTTCGCCTTGGACATCTTCGTATAGAACTCATGCTCAGGATGTTTCTCCTTCACGTCGAAGAAGATCTTCTCAAGGCCGGTCCAGATCGTGAACCAGCCAGCAGGCTCGAAAAGCACGAGCAGGAACTTGAAGAGGAAACCCTCATATTCCTGGATGAGGACCGCGATCATTATCAAGATACCGCCGATGAGGAACCAGCCTATGCCGTCCCGCTTGATATCGTGAAGTTCCTTATTGCTCATATGATAATGTCTTGAAAAATGCATCTGGAGGCGTTTCCTTATCTTGAGTTCTTCTGCTATCTTCCTCTTCTTCTTCGGCACGAGGATCCGAAGCTCAATCTCGCTATCTACGTGCTTGTCGAAGGAAGCCCGCTTGCATTCCTTGAGGAAATCATCAGAGAGCGCTTTCTCAGTCACCGGGCGCGGATCAAAATCAGAGAAGATGTCATTATACGAATCGAGGATGAGGCTGATGTTCCCTATGCGAAGCATATCAGTCTTTGCCTCAAGGCCTGAACGGGCATCGACGTCCATCTTCTCCTCAAACACCTCTTTACCAGCCATACACCATTCTCGGGAGAGAGTGTTTAAATATTTTGCGCAGGCACTGCGCGGATACAGCCAAGGTACAAAGTGAAGGGGATACTAATCGAGAGAGATGATCCAGTCACTCACCAATTCACTTGCCGGGCATCCTAAATACATATTCTCCACCGTCGTCATAGACAAGCGCGCCGTTGAACGGCTCACGCGGAGCGTACAGATGCGATTGATACGCCTGATTAAGGATATCGCCTACTTCACCGGCCGTGTCACTGTTCGTCTTGCCGGGGCATCTTGCCCGCAGCACATAATTAAACCCACTCTCTATCGCCTCGCCTGCAAGATCCGACAATACTGCATCATCTCTCAAGTCACCTTCTAATCCTATCAGAAAGAGTTCCAGCCGTGACAGTGTCTTTACGGCACTCCTGATCTTAGGAAGCAAATCCAAGATGTCCTGCTTTGGAGCAGCACAATAGAAGAAACCATACGCCTCCCCGACATCATTTCTGTCAACCAAATCCGTCCCTCGTCGCAAAACCGATCAATATGCCCCCATCTGCCCGACAACCCTATCGAACAATTCCTTCTTCGATTCGAACGTGCCCAGATTCGCACGGTAATGCAGGATCACCGATTTGTCTGTGACAAACGCATCAAGGGGAACCGTCCCATACCTGTTTGTAGAGACATTAATCCTCGACCCGCCGTAATTCAATTCCGTTGAGAATGCCTGGACCTGCGCCCGATCGGCATAATCTCCGTTCTCATAAGCATACATCGAGGCAACTTCTGCTTGATGACGTGAAGGATCACACCGCTCTTCACGCGCAATACCATCCAAAACCTCTTCCAGACGGAACACTGGACCAGAAACTGAGATCACTTTTGCACCCTCATCTATCCGTATCCGCAAATCATTTGTAGTTGTCATATCCATTTCCATCTCTATTTTTCCAATGTTTATAAATTTTTCTATTTTTACCATCAAATAGTGATGACAATTATTCAATCTGTCCAATTTTTTCCGATCCCATCGCAACAATCACCTTTAAAAACCCCCAGCCATTCACCATCATAAAAGATACGCCGGTGAACAGCTTGCGTATGCTGGATGAGAAATCTCATTCTCTATCCGGAGGAACCATCAATGGCAAGAACGCACTCCAAGAAAAGAGGAAAAAGCAAGAGCAAGAAACCTATCAAGAAGGTCATCCCCTCCTGGGTCAAGTACAAGGCAAAGGAAGTGGAACTGCTCATCACCAAATACGGGAAAGAAGGAAAGTCACCGTCGCAGATAGGAATCCTGCTCCGCGACGAGTACGGCATCCCTGACGCAAAGATCCTCACGAACAAGACAGTCTCGAAAATCCTTGCCGAGAAAAAGCTCCTCAAGGCGATCCCAGAAGACATGGTCGCCCTCATCAAGAAAGACCTTGCGATCAGGAAGCACATCGAAGGAAACAAGCACGACCAGACGGCAAGGATCGGCCTCACGCTCACCGAGAACAAGATCAACAAGCTCGCGCGATACTACAAGAGCAAAGGAAAGATCGAGAAGACATGGAAATTCGATCCGCAGAAGGCAAAGATCTATCTCGGCTGAGAGCCGACAGAACGCAGGGATCAGCATTGGATGGAGAAGATTCTTCTTTCTTCTCCTTCATTCTTTTTAAATTGAAAAAAAGGGACGATCGGATAACCCGATCAGACCGTCCATTCAACCTCAGCTATCGCTCTCTTCACTGAACTCAATCAGCATCATGCTGATCTTCTGTTTTTCCTTCTTGGCGTTCATGACGAAATATTCACCACCCTTCAGACCAAATAATTCCCTGATCTCTTTCGGGATCACCACATAATACGATGTCCCGTCAGGCCGCATATATCCCTTCACTACAATCCGTTTCATCGGTTTTTCTGTTTCTTTACCCATTTGCACAACCTCCGTTTTTTCACGTTCAGTATGTTAGGTATGTTAATGCGTTTATTAATCTTTGCATTTTAAAACACACACATAGTACGACAAAAGTGCCACTAGATAGTGGTAAAATACCAAAAGATTTATAAACGATAGATTTTTACCTAAATGTCATGACAAGATACGTACATCATGTCTCATTGGAAGGATGCATCGACAACGCCGCTTATTCTGGATCCCGCGATCCAGATGGAGTCAGGCAATACCTTGCCAGCTTACAGAATGCATTCTCCCTAGGAAATCTGCGAAAGAAACCTGCAACCTATATTCTTTCTCAGCATAAAGAGGGTTGGACAATAGATCCTCTTCTCGACAGCAGGAGCGTCAAACGAGGGAAAATCCTCATCCCCGCGCACCATTCGAGAATATCAGAAGGCATACAGCAAGGAGACACTGCCCTCCTTTCGCGTTTCATGGACAATACCCGGTTCGACCTCACAGAAATACCTGAAGGAGCATATGCTCTTGCCCACATCACAGGCATCAGGAAAATCGAGCATACGGGAAAAACCCCAAAAAGCCCGCACACGCAACCGACCAGAAAAGCATATTATGCAATCACCTTCAAAGAAAAGGAGGAACTGCCGTTCATCCTCTCTCCAGAGGTCTTAGTCCCATTATTCACCTACCCCATATCCGTTCTAAAAACACAAGTCCATCGCGTCACTCCAGAAGCTCTCGATATCCTGTTCACGATCGAGGAATTGCTCACACAAGACGCTGGGATGGAGCGGGCAGAAGCGCTTATGGATTCCCGGATCAAAGAATTAAGATCACATATGAGACAGCCATACCATTTTGATTTTTGTTCTTTAGGAAAGAACCCATAAATAATTATCGCTAAATCTGGCGATAAAAACAGACGGCAACAGGCACACAAATTCACCGCCCTGCAAGAGATTACTATCATTGACACGCAAGGCTATTCTCCATCACCTGCTGTCTAATGAATACATTCAGCCTTTAACAAACACTCTTTTTGCAAAGACAGGAGAACCACCGCCTGCTTTGCATATGCCGCTCGCCTGGCAGACACTTCCTGGCATACAATTGCATTCCTGGCAGTCCTGCACCATCACTCCCTCCTGACTACAGAACCACGGCCTCGTCACAGAACAGCTACCCAAAGACACCAACTCCCCATTAAAATCACAAGGCTCTATTTGAGACCCAACACACAGATCATACAAAGACTGAGACTGCAACTGCACCACCTCAGCCGAACTCAAAGGACGATCCCAGACAGCCACCTCATCAATGATGCCATTGAACGCTCCTCCAGACTGACCAGCACCATAATGACCCAATGTCAGATCGGCCGTCGCCTTCTTTCTCGTCCCAATGAGCGTCAGCGAACCCTGAAGGACACCATTCACATAGAGCGAAGAAAGTCTCGAGAGAGAAACATAGGTCCCGACAAGATTCGTCCAGCTATTATCCACAATAGTAGGGGTTGCGATAGCATTCTCATCATTGGTGTTGTCATTCACAGACCATTTCAGCACAGTCGGACCGCTCCACTCAAAAGCATAGCTCCAAGGGTACAGGACATCGTTATTCGGCTCCACCCAAATCCCCTTCACCAATAATTCAGCATAGCTGTTCTGAAGGCCATCCCTCTTGAACCACACAGACACGGTCAGGCTGTCAGGATCAATCTCCGCCGCATGACTGATGTCAAACTTGTTTTCAGCAATTTTCACGTAGGAATACGCACCGCCGAACCTGCCGCCCGAAGTGTACGACGGACATGTACCAGTACATCGTGCATCATGCCCACGGCCTGTTTCATCAATGATAGGAGGCGTCGCATCATCAAAAGGAAGAAGCATCACAAGCCCATCACAAAGACTTGCAGGATTAGCACAATCATGATCAGTAGTGTACGTACAACCAGAAGGGCAACAGCCGTCACCGTGTGCACATTGCATTTGTGCTGTACCGCTACAGGTTCCCTGACCGCACACATCACCAATCGTGCACGCAATGTTGTCATTGCAAACACTCGTCGTGAAGGTTGCAACGCACTGGCTGTTGACACACCTGCCGTCAACGCATGGCAGGTTGTCGAGCGAATTACAGTCGTTATCAACAGTACAACCAGACACGGTGATGTAATTCATCTTTGTCTCACCGTCCGAACCTTGAGCATTAGTTGCGGTGAGCGTCACCGTGTATGTTCCAGATGCAGTGTATATCTTGCCAGGATTTTTTATTGTGGACGTTGTTCCGTCGCCAAAATTCCACAACCAAGAAGTCGGACCATTCGAAGACTGATCAGTGAACGCCACCATCAAAGGCGCATTTCCAGAAGTCGGAACGCCGACAAATGCTGCTACAGGAGAAAGAAGCTGACCCCCTCCGATCGTGATGGGGAATCCGTTGGCGTTGACATTGCCGCTCGCGTCAGTGACGTAGAGGTAAACTTGCGATCCGATGGGGAAAGATCCTGTGTTGAGTTTGATAATAATGGAGCTTGGAGACCAAGTTGTTTGTGGAATCTGGATCTCGCGATGCGTGCTCGCATCGTACGTCGCTGCATTTCCGATCTCCACACGCGCTCGCGTATAGTCGACGTACGTATCGTCCCAATAGGTATAGGACGCGCCAGGACTTTCATCAGGGCATTCCGTTACAGCGTCATGACCGAGGTAATTGCCAAGCCAGATGCTGTGCCACATCGAAGGAGCAAGATCATCCCTCGTGCGGAATGTAACCTTGTCCACATATTCCACGCCGTCAATATAAATTTGCGCCACACCATCCTCAGCCATGGGCGCCGAATTCTCCTTGAAATACATCTGCAAGTGGACCCAATGTTTATCTGCAGAAGACCACGTCCATGAGGTATACGCAATCTCGTTCTCCTTGTGCACCTCAGTCGGCAGACTTTGAGAAAGGAGAGCGCCTTCATTCGAGTGGCAATAAATGTTAAAGAAGAGGTTTGGCATGCCATCATACTGATTGGCATACAACCTGATGAGTTTATGGTTTCGCGAAGGAGGGCTTGCAGGATCGTAGAGGTACCACGTGTCGATGTAGACCTGAGTGATGTCTGTCGGAGAGTATATGCCGAATGCAGAGAGATACCTTCCGCTGTCAAACTTGGCCTTTGCTGAGCGTGCGGAATTCGGCCTCACATACGTCGCGCTGTATTCCGGCTCCCCATCAGGACCGCTCATATCAAATGCCCATCCAGAAAGATCATTTCCAGGAGTACCGCTCTCGAAGTTATCAAATTTCACCGGCGCTGCATTGGCCTTCGCCCCAAAACCACTCCCGCTGATCGTAACAGTCGAGCCGTGGGTGAACGTACCGCCAACTGAGGTGATGGTCGGCCCGACTGTGGTCTCTGCAACAGTCACGCTTGTACCCTTGGCTGCCTGGCCAACTTGGGATTCCCCCAATCCGATTTGCGATTCACGCGGTACTGCTTGACGACTGACCGTCAGCATGCAGATAATGGCGACGATGGCGACGATGGACACGAGCAACGGCAAGATGAGAAATGGTTTTTGTTTCATGGTCCTCTCCTCATATTTTACACTTATTGCTCCCCTGAAATTTTGAATATATAAATGTTCAGGTTTCTCACTTTCTCGACCCTGTTTCCACACAGATGCGCATCTGCCAAGACATCACAATAATAACCACCAAATAGTGGTAAAATACCGAAATATTTAAATATGAGTCCATCTTAAAAATCCCCATGTCACCGACCATTCAAAGAATGCTGTTATTCATCTCCCTCATTCTCATCTTCATAGGACAGGTGACTGCATTTGAAGACCACGTTCAAGGCCAGGTCATCGTCCTCATCAAAGAAAACAATCTCGGAGATGGGGCGATCGAATCTGCTCTCCAAGAAAAAAGCCTGACGCAGTTTTCGGTCAAGCGGCTCTATGCAGAAGAACTCAAGACCCAGGAAGACATGCACAAGAAACGCCTCCTCCTCCTCACCTATGAAAAAGATATCGATGCATATGCAGAGGCGCAAGCGCTCATGCAATACCCTCTCGTCGATTATGCTGAACCGAACTATATCGGTGAAATCCAGACAATACCGAACGATCCATACTGGCAAAGCCAATGGGCACCGCAGAAGATCAACCTGGACGACGCCTACAACCTTACCATAGGCTCTCCAGAGGTCGTCATCGCAATCCTCGACAGCGGTGTCGACCAAGACCATCAAGACCTAGCGCAGAACCTCCTCCCAGGATATGACTTTGTCAATGAAGACGCAAATCCAGAAGACGACAATGGGCACGGCACGCGCATGGCAGGCATCGCAGCCGCAGTCATGAACAACAGCCTCGGCGTCGCTGGCACCTGTCCCTCGTGCAAGATCCTTCCTGTCAAAGCAGGACGTAGCGACGGCTCATTCACCATATATGATTCATATCAAGCATTAGAGTATGCAGCTAACATGCACAACATCGAAGGCATCCCTGAAAATCCGAATCCTGCAGACGTCATCAGTATGAGCTTCCGCTTCAACAACCCCTCGACCAGCCTTGAGAATGGCGTAGCTGACGCGGCAAGCACTGGCGCCATCCTTCTTGCAGGCGCAGGCAATGACAACACCGATGCCATGAAATATCCTGCAGCATACGAACAGGTCATCGCTGTCGCGGCAACAGACCAGAATGATGCCCGGATCTCCATCTCCAATTACGGCATATGGGTGGACATCGCAGCACCTGGCATTTCCATCTATACCACAACCCTTAATAATGGTTATACGACATCGGCAGGGACATCTGCCGCGACGGCAATGACAGCAGGCCTCGTCGGCCTCATGCGGTCACGAAACCCGAGTCTTGACAAGGACCAGGCCCAGCAGATCCTCCAAGAAACCGCATCTCCAGTCACAGGATTTCCAGCTATCGGAGGCGGACGAATCGAAGCATACCAGGCAGTCTTTCACACGAATACGCAACCAATATTCTTCCCCATCAATGACGTGACAGTCACAGAACTCACCCCTGTCTCTATCGTCGCGCAAGGCATGGACCCGGATGACCAGCTCACCTTCACCATCAATGACACGAGATTCCAGAAAATCATCCTGCCTGCGCAAGGGGACATCCAACAGGCAAAATTCCTCTGGTTCACTAACTACCAGTCCGCAGGAATATATGCTTTCACAATCACGGCAAGCGACGGCACCACCATAAAGACGCAAGAAGTCAGGGTTACGGTCATTGATAAGCCATTCGTGCCGCCAAGACGGATCATGGCTGCAGCCATGCCTGAATGAGCAACCCAACACGGGCATTTCTAGTGACCCGGCAGATCATTCTCTTAGGCAAAAACGCGCTCAATAGAGGCAAAATTAGCCCAAAATTTTCAAGCACGAGCAGTCCTGACCAAGGTGAACACTGCTGTTTAATCCGTATCAGCCTTTAACAAACACTCTTTTTGCAAAGACCGGAGAACCACCACCACGCTTGCAATCAC
>JAGVFV010000013.1 GCA_020057445.1 archaeon
ATGAACTCCTCATATGGACAGTTCTTGAAATCAAACGAAGGACCTCCACTCCTCTTCTCTTTCTTCGGAGAGCGATCAGGCTTCACCCTCCTCTCTCTTGCACTTCTCGCCCGCAAGAATCCTGTCAACGCATCAATACAGGAAGGGTCTGCCTCTGCAAGAGATGTCATCTTCCCCTTGGGCAACGGACCAGACTTCCCGCCGATCATATGGAGAGGCATGTTTGTCTTCTTTGCGACATCTTCCATGATCGCAGTCGCATACGACCCCTTCAAAGCATACAGGTGGATCACATCAAGCCCAAGCCCATTTACGACGCTTGAAAATACGGGCACCATCAACGACTTGTGATACCGAGTCTCCAGACGGATCAGCTCACGGACACCATCCTCGAGACGATCAGAAGGCGGCGCACGTTCACCATACTCCTCAAAGACTCTCGGAGAACGCCACACCTCATACTCCCTCTTGACAGCGTCAAACAACGACTCCTTGAACTGCACATTCACGACACCACCATGGTCTGACAAGGATTTCGTAAGCCTTCCAAATCCGCTCTTGCCCTTCGCGACCATCTCCTCACTCACCTCGTCAACATATGAACGAAGCGCATGCTCGATCGGCGCGTCCTTGAACACGAACGGAGAGAGCCAGGGGCTCACCGGCACAAATAACACATCCTTGAACAGCTCTGCCTCTCTCCTCGCACGTTCCAAGAGAAATGTCGTTATCCCGAAGATATCTGCGAACGGATCCACCCCATACTTCGCCGCAATGCCCTGCACAGAATTATCAGGGCTCACTCCTGTCATGAACACCACCTCACGAAAACCAGAAAGCTCACGGGAAATGATGGCATCGAGGACTGCCTCGTTTGACACCCGATATTTCTCGAGAATGCCGAACCTTCGTCCCCATTGCGAAGCCTGTGCATGCGCCGGGCGAAATCTCTCTTCAGGAACAAAACCGATCAGGCTTAGAGCATCAGCTAACGAGACAAGCAGGTTCTTCGTATTCCCAATTACAGATACAGGCGGAGTGAATACCACGAGCAATCAGATACTACTATTCAATAGTTATTTAAATGGTTTGCGCTTCCCCCTCGTCCATGGGTATGGCACTTGAGGATATGCTGTCATGGGCCTTGCACACCCCTGACCTTTCCAAAGGAAACGTGCTCATCCATGCACGAACTCCCGAACGGAAAGGAAACCTCGTCGAAGCAATCACCTGGAACACGGGCGAACACAGGCCAGAACTCCATCTCCTCCCCCGCGACCATATCATCCCCACGTGGGACCAGGGATTCTACGAGATACGTGACCTCCAGAAGATATGCCAGAACGAACCGCGTCTTCACGAGCTTGGCGTCCGCATCATCCGCGTGCCCTATGCGCGGAGCACAATGAATATAGAAGATGAACCTGAAGCAGACCAGGAATTCCTGCGCCGCGAGCAACGCTATGTCCTTTGGGCAATAGGACCAAAAGAGATGAAAGACATCCTGCCATGGCCGTTCATACGCGGCAGCAAGAACGACCAGAGGAACAGCCCGACCCGCATGGCGCGCCTGCGTCTTGGCCTCTATAGACACTCTGCAGAAGACAAGATAAAGATCATGAACATGTTCCTTGCAGAAAAGAAGATAGCGCTCGACTCGGAATGGACAAACGCGCCGACATACGATGAGCTTGCCATGGTCACCTACATGATCGATGACAGCACGATGCGTTCAGGAGCATTCATCACCATTCCCCATCCAGAGATGACCCTTGCAGTCCCGACATCAAGGGGAACATTCGACACTGCCCTCCATTACGAACCTGAACTGCTCTCGCTAGGTACAGCACTTTCAGACCTCTCTTCCCGTGAACGCCCCCTCTGGTATGTCGGACAGAACCTCGGCACGTACGACCTTGCCAAAATAAGGAAATCTACTGGTTACAAACCAGGCATCGGACTCAAGAAGAAAACAACAAAGCAAGGGACAACATGGATCGAGATACCCGCAATACCAAGAAACAAAGGCGGAGGATTTTACATGCGCTTCGACGTCTCAGGCGCATTTGTCGTCGATTATGCACCTCTCTTCCAAAAATTCGCAAGCCTCCCGAACAACAAGCTCGAGACCATCGCACGCTACTGGCTCAACGAAGAATACACAAAACTCACGCACACGAGCACCGACGAGTTCATGCTCTCACCGCAGCAGGATCCCTATGCTAACCTTGAAAGGATGATGCAAAAAGCAAAAACGCTCAAGACAACAAGCACACAAGAAGCACTTTCCACCTTCAATGACACCATCATCTATGCAACACAGGACACCCAGCTCCACATGCTCATCGGCACCACGCCCGTCGATGGGATAACACTTCTTGAGGACATCGAGTGGGGGCACATGCTCCTCGAATGCTACCCGTCCCAGATCTGTGCAACCTCAAAAAAAAGACAGAGCCTCGATTTCTGGACAGGACGAGTCTTTGATAATCTCCACACGTACGGAGACCGACAGATGCCCTTCGCAGACAAAAAATGGGAATCATTCTCCTACGAACAACAAGGACTCTCTGATATCACATTCCCTCACATCTGCAGGGGGACGGGAAGCGGCACCCTCATCCAGCCCACACCCTATCACCACGGGCTTATGCCCATCATCGAAGGATATGACTTTGCAAAAGCATTCCTCCACCACCTGCAAGGCACAAGCCCGAAGCACCGGGACATGCTCATCCAGATGCTCGACATGTTCCTCATGAAACCAGCATACGACCTCGCGCACATCACTGAAAACGAGCGCACAGACTGGTTCTTCGGCAAGATCTACGGATTCAAGCTTGTCGAATGGCCTGACAGGGGAAACATCCGTGCCTGCCAGGAAGGACTGGACAGCAGTCGGCAAGCGCTCCAGGAACTCATAAGAAAAGAACAGGTCATCAACCACAGCGACAAATACATTCTTCTCAGAGGAGACGTCGACATACCAGCACTCGAAGAAACAGGGATAGCATATAAACGAGGAGAAGGAAGATACATCTCCCACAGCAGGGGGTCATTCGCGATCGCGATCAACGACAACCCCAACGAGACGATCGTCCAAGGCATCGATTTCTACGGACGGAAAGGATACAAGACACTCCTCGAACAGAAGGCGATCAGCGCACTCTACAACGCATTCTTCAAAGGACAAGGACTTGAGCAGTGCAGTGACATCGTGCAACAGGCAAGGGACGCGCTCAACCACACAGACGACCCCAACATACGAGAGCACCTCCTCTTCTCCCGAAACAAGGCGCCAAGAGATTTCCATGACTATCGGGCAACAGCGCACAACCAACGGCGCATCCAGGTCCTTATCAGAGAAGGCATCCTCCAAGGAGAAACATATCCCTATGGCTACGGCATCACTCCCGACGGAGAAAACTATGAATATGACGCAGAGACCTTCCTTTTGTCAGAAACCCGTGTCGCAACCGACTGGTACCTGAATAAATTCTTCGGACCGCACGGACGAAGAGGGAGAAACAGTGCTGAAGGGAGCCTCAGCCAGATCCTCCTCGCCATCCGCCAACCTCACCAAACAACGCTCAACTTAACATGATATCGGACATCATCGCACAACTCCAGGAAGGATTCGATCCGCACGACCTTGACAACCAAGAAAATCTTGAGCAGCTCCATCGGCTCATCCACATCAAAGGCACAGATCCTGGATTCCACAGATACATCCTTGACAATTACGGATTCCTCACCTACGCATTCCAAGATGCCTTCGGGTTCGGCCTGCCCCTTCCTGAAAGTATGCTTCATCGTATCGGCATCTTTGAAAACACCTTCTATCTGTTCCTGACCAAAGGAGAAGGGGCGGCACTTTCGTATACACAAGACTGGACAGCAAGCACAATTACCTTCAACCGTTGGAAGCAAGCATTTTACACCAGAGAAGAGAGCATACTCTCAGCATATGCTCAAGGAACACTGCACCATCCTTCGCCATTGGAACAGGCAATCCTCTCCAAACGAGGCATGAGCGCTGGAAACATCCCCCAGAAGAAAAAAGAGCTCACAGCAACCCTTCGCGCTCTTGCAGAAGAATCACTCATTGACGCGCTCCACCTCAAAGATACCCATCCCGCTCTCCACAGAGAAATAAAGACGTATTTCAGACGGCTCCCTTCTGCACTCCAGGAGATAGGCATCACAGAACAATACATCCATGACCACCTCATCGATTCTGGGATCATGGAGCGCATGCTCAAGCTCTACCTCCTCAAACGCTCCGAGGAACTTTTTGCAATAAAAGAGACATATAAGATCCACCAACGCAATTTCACATGCATCCTTGAAGACTTCGAGGAACGAAGAATACACGATCTCAGGGAAAGAACAGACACTTGGATCTCTCCAATACATCTCAAGGAAGAATCAAGGGAAGGAGTCGGCACCACTATGTCTCCAATTGAAATCGAACTCGACTCATTCCTCCACGAAACACTCCTTGATGAAGACATCTACGTCCTCCACATCCACCACGAACCTTACCGCGGCATGAGCCCGACGTACACAGGAAAGATGACCTGCGACTTCAAGATCGGACCATTCTGGATAGAAGTCGCAGGAGGCATCGGTTCTGCAGGATTCTTCCCACTTTATGATGAGCACCTTGCTTATAAGAGACAGCTTGCTGCAGACGCGGGGGAAGAGCTCATCGTCCTTGAGACAAGAGACTTCAGAAGACAACGATATAAAGATCGGCTCTCTCCTGTCTTCAGTTTCATAGAACGTGAAGACATCAGCGCAATCATCCCTCCCGATCTCTTCAACTTCAGAAGAGAACGACAACTCCCAACATGCCTCTCCTCAGAAGGCCAGCATCAGCATTTTAAGAACCAAGACGCCTGGTGGCGGAAAGCAGGATACAGTACAGGATAAAAAAGCTTATAAAAGCCCACTCGCTCCTCATCATCAGGGGTGAACAGGAGGGGAACAATCATGAAACTTGCACTAGCCGAAACAAAACTCATACGCGATTCTATTTCCATCATCTCAGACCTTGTGACAGAAGCGCGATTCAAAGTCACCAAGAACTCCATCGAACTCATCGCCATGGATCCTGCCAACGTCGCTATGGTCATCTACCGCCTGCTCTCTTCAGCCTTCGTCACCTACGACGTGAAAGAAGACATGACGATCGCCATCAACCTAAACGACCTCAAATCGGTCTTTCGCAGGATAAAGCCAGAAGACACGATGACACTCGAAGTCGCAGACGGCAAATTCAAGATAACGCTCAAGTCGGCACAGACACGCACATTCAACCTCCCGCTGATCGACGTGGAAGAGAAAGAGCAGCGCGTGCCAGACCTCTCCTTCTCGGCAAAGGTCACTGCACCATCATCCATCTTCTCAGACGCCATAGAAGACATGGACATCATCGGAGAATCAGTCTCCCTTGTCATCGACAAGAAGACACTCCATGTGATGAGCGCATCAGAAGTCTCCAACGCAGACGTCGAGATCAAGGCAGGCGCAGAAATCAAGATAGAAGCCGGAGACAAGCTCAAGGCCAAATACTCCATAGAATACCTCAAGAAGATGATCCAAGGGGCAAAACTCGCGGATTCAGTCGTCATCCAGTTCAACAAAGACTACCCCCTGCAGCTTGATTATATCGCAGTTGATAAGCTGCAGATGACGTTCATATTGGCGCCAAGGGTAGATAATGATTAGATTTATTTTTCTTTGAAAAAGAGGTCGAGGGATGTGAATTCATGCCAAGAACAGCAGCCACCATCGAAGATTTTGTCAGAGCACATGTGTCCTGGGCCATCAAGATCATGCGCAATGAAACTTATAACGACGAGAAAGGGTTAGATATTTCTCCTCACCTCCGGCCG
This sequence comes from archaeon, assembly GCA_020057445.1. GTDB lineage: Archaea > Nanobdellota > Nanobdellia > Woesearchaeales > JAHJEM01 > JAHJEM01. Next base: position 5,901 of record JAGVFV010000013.1, read on the forward strand.
CAAGAGCTATTTGTCGCCCGCATGGCAGACCTCCATCCACTGCCCGAATTTCCTGTGTATATCGGTATGTACCAACGCCATAGCACAGACGGCTTTATGAGATCCCCGCGATGCTATTCTCACGAATTTTTCAGTCGTGCTTATCTTGGCAAGCCACACCTCAAAGATATCGGCCATGTAAGCACTCTCGCTCCAGAAATCCTTCATGCACATGCATCTACAGGATCAACATCATCCGAATGGAAACCCCCTGTCGACCATATCGAATCGAATATGCGCTATGATTTATTATCTCACCGAAAATGGATAGACAAATTCGCCACTCAAATCCATGAAGAAATAAAAAGACATCCGTCAAAAGAACAACTCGGCCCTTACGCAGCAGAGGTCTGGACGCTCTGGCAGGTCA
>JAGVFV010000081.1 GCA_020057445.1 archaeon
CATAGACATAATCAGTGTTGGTGAGGTTGATGATGAGTTTTGCTTTCGTGTTTTTTGCGAGAAGGGCGCAGACTGTGTCTGTGGAGTATCCTGGTTTGAATCCTCCCGCAAGCAGTATTTTCGCTGAAGGGACTGGTCTTGTAGGGTCTGTTATTTTTTTTGCTCCTTTGAAAAGCGAGAGGAGGAGGTCTGCGTTGAGGTGTGTCGCTTGGATCCCGAGAAGGTCACCCTGAAGTGATGCGGCGTGGAATGTCATTGCCGCTTTCTGGTATCGCCGTGCGGTCTTTCCTCCGCCGGTGACGATGATGAATCGTGCGCCTGTCTTCATATGGGAGAGGATGCAGGTGCGGAATTGCACCAGAAATGAGGTATCTATCTCGTCAGGGATGATGAGGGATCCGCCAAGCGAGAGGACATATTGCTGTGTGGAGGGAGTCATGGGTGTTTGATGAAGGGTTCGATCCCATTAAGGAGCTCTTTGGAGACCTTTTTAGTATGAAAATAGCGAAGGTCTTCATTGTCAACGACTTCGAGAATTTCGACAAAGCCTTCCGCTTTGAGTTTATCGACGCTCTTTCTCACGTCTTCTGATGGGATGGAGATGTATCTTTGGCTGAAATGGATGAAGTCCTTGACTGGCGCGTCATGGATGATGGCAAGGACCTGCCGATCCTGCAGGGAAAGCTCTTTTGAGTCGTGCTTCTCGTGGCGCAAGTCCGCTTTTCGGGCCTGTTTTCTTGCACTGCCAGGCGTCTGCTTCTTTATCTTGTGCTTCGATGCTTTCCCGCTCATGGGTCAAAGAATTGGCTTCTTTATTTATCAATTTTACGGAAAATAAGTGGGATTTTTGGCGGATAGATGCTATCTGCAAAAGGGCAGGTTTTATAAGGGAGAAGCGCTGCTCTTGGAGGGCATGGCAAGGAAGGGAGTTATTCTCGTCTTGGTCGTCTGCATGGCATTTATCGCGGGCTGCGCTTCTGAGAGGTATTCCTGTTCTCCTGACCAGGGGTGTGGTTTTTCTTGCACGTATGGCTGCGTCAATCCTGCATGGTACGGCAGCCAGAATGAGACAAAGGAGTGCTCGTCAAGCCTTTCCTGCTCTTGTGTGAAAAATGCGTGCTTCACTGCAGGTGTGCCGACGAAAGAATGGATTGCTGCTTCTGAAGACTGACCGTAACCTATTTAAACCAGATACTAACCCAGTCGTATATGGTGAAACTCACCAGAAGAGAACGCCGCCTTCATAAACGGGGGGGTGAGGAAGGCGAATCAGAAGGCAAGCCGATTATCCCTCTAAAGATTGTTGAGCATGGAGAGGGAGATAAGAGGGAGTATGCCTCGCAGAGACATTACCATAGCGGTTTTGCCAGGTTCTATGATAAGAACCTCAAGAAGATGATGATCATCCCGATCATCCTGATCATCTTTTCTCTTACTGTCATCATACATACCACAGTCACTACAGGCAGTTTCATCCATAAGGGGATTTCTTTGACAGGCGGACAGATCATCACCGTGACCGAATCTGGTCTGGATCCAGAGATGATCGAGAAGCAATTGCGTTCAGAATTTCCAAAATCAGAGATCAATGTGCGTGCATTGTCCGAATACGGGAATGTGCGCGGGGTCATCGTGGAGACCACGACAGACGTGACGCTTGAGCAGACGCTTGCCTCATTGCAGCCGTTTGTGACTGATGTAGAGAATAAGTATTCTGTTGAGACCATCGGTGCGAATTTGGGCGCCGGTTTTTTCAGGCAGGTGCTTCTTGCCCTCGTCCTTGCGTTTGTGTTCATGAGCATTGTCGTTTTTTTGCTGTTTCGGACATTTGCTCCAAGCATGGCAGTGATCGCTGCAGCGTTCTGCGACATGCTCTTTACTGTCGCGATCATAGATCTATTGGGCATCAAGGTGTCTACTGCAGGAGTCGCTGCGCTCCTGATGCTTATCGGCTATTCTGTTGATACGGATATCCTCTTGACGACACGCCTATTGAAGTCAGGCAGGGGGGATTATCTGGAAAGGACCATGAGCGCCCTGAAGACAGGCATGACCATGACTGTCGCTGCGATGAGCGTGGTTTTGATCGGCATGTTCGTAAGCCAGTCCGATGTGCTGAAGCAGATCTTCACCATCCTTTTCATCGGGCTTGTCGCAGATATCATCTTTACTTACATCCAGAATGCGACCATGCTCTGGACGTATATGGAAAGGAAGGGTTTGAAGAAGTGATCATATGGGAAACTTCAAGAAGATATTCAAGAATGTCAGGATATTGATCCTGATAGTTTTTCTTGTGCTTTCTGTCGTGGCGATCAATCCTTCGTTTTCCAAAGAGGGTGTTGCAGTCAGGGGTGTCGGGAATGGCACTGCGGCCGCAAATGCACAGCCTTCGTTTTCCATCAACCAGAACAGCGCGCCAAGGAGCAGGGAAGTGATCCTTGCAATCAATAATGAGCCTGTGAAAAACCTGCAGGACTATGCGCGGATAACGGCGCAGCTAAAGCCGTACCAGAATATCACGGTGACGACAAACAAGAATGCAGAGCAGTATCGGGTGATGGTGCAGCCGAAGTTCACATTGAATGAGACTGGCGAGTTTGAGGAAAGGAATGTCACTGTTGAGCGATTTGACGAAGAGTTGAATGAGACAGTGAATGTCACACAGGTTGAAAAGATTCCTATTCTTGAAAAAAATATCATTGGGATTGAGGATCTCGGATTCAATGTGTATCCACGGCCATCGAGCAATCTCGGTCTTGGTCTTGACCTTGCAGGAGGTACCCGCGTCTTGCTGAGGCCGGAATCAAAGGCATCTCCAGAGGAGATCGATCTTGTGGTGCAGAATATCAGGCAACGCCTGAACATATTTGGCCTCTCTGATATTGTCGTTCGCCCGACAAAGGACCTGTCCGGGCAGAGTTATATCTCTGTCGAGATTGCGGGCGTGAACCGCGAGGATATCGTCGGGCTCTTGAAGGAGCAGGGAAAATTCGAAGCAAAGATCGGCGGGAATACTGTCTTTATCGGCGGAAAGAACGACATTCCTTATGTCTGCCTGTCTGCGGATTGTTCAGGCATCGACGCAAGGCAGGGTGGCTGCAGGCAGGATGCGAATAACGAGTGGATCTGCACATTCCGATTTGCGATAACCATCAGCGCGGAGGCTGCGCAAAGGCAGGCAAACGCGACAAAGGACCTGCCGACGCTGACTGAAGGGGATCAGACCTACCTGAACGAGTCTCTCGACCTGTTCCTGGATGATGAGCTTGTCGATTCGCTTCGCGTCAGTTCTGTGTTCAAGGGAAATCCTCTCACTGATATTGAGATCTCAGGCCCTGGAAGGGGAAAGACGCAGGAGACGGCAGGCCGTGATGCTCTCGATAACATGAAGCGCCTGCAGACGATCCTGAAGACAGGAAGCCTTCCGGTGAAGCTCGAGATCGTCAAGACAGATTCCATCAGTCCAGTCCTTGGCCAGAAATTTTCAAGGAATGCATTGATCGTCGGTTTTCTTGCGGTGATCGCTGTCGGATTGGTCATCCTTGTCAGGTATAGGACAGTCTCGGTCGCGCTTCCCATTGTCATCACCATGGTTTCCGAAGGAGTGATCATCCTTGGCGTTGCCGCGTTCATCAGGTGGAACCTTGACCTTGCCGCGATCGCAGGGATCATCGTCGCGATCGGAACAGGCGTTGACTCGCAAATTGTGATCGCGGATGAGACCATCCGTGGCGAGACGCAGGAATCTTCGCGATGGAAGGATCGCATGAAGAGGGCATTCTTCATCATCATGGGTTCCTACGCGACGCTCGTCGTCGCCATGATCCCGTTGTTCTATGCTGGTGCCGGCCTCTTGAGAGGTTTTGCTTTGACGACGATCATCGGCGCGTCGATCGGCGTCTTTGTGACGCGGCCTGCGTACGGCCAGTTCATCCATATATTCCACAAGGACAAGGAAGAGAAGGAGAAATAAGTAAAATATCTCTAGATGTATTTCTTCGATTCAGGGGTGAGGGAATAGACCCCTTCCTGCTCTGATGTGACGATTTTCCGTTGCCGAAGCATGGTCAGCTTGTTGAGGACGGATGCGCGTTCCTGCCTGGTGAGCGTGCCTGTCTTTCTGTAGGACATGATGTTCGCGATGATTTGCTTGGAGGTGTTCTTGCCGCTCGCGATGGAGTAGATGATCTGGGCATAGCCGAGGAAGTCGGTATCGCTTCTCTTGAATATCTTTTCGGGGATGGGCATCTTCACATGCTCGTCTTTAGCACGATCCATGACCCCCGCATATGCCATCATGTCATACGCAGCATCCGGGCGTTGCGGTCCTTCTTGCCGTCCTTGCGATCGGACATGTTCCTTCTCCTGAGGATGAGGCACTGCGGCAGGTCCCTGCGGTGAGGTTATGCGTTGTTCAAGCGAATGCCAGTATATCGGCTGCAGCCGAAGGCCAAGCGCGGCAAAGAGCGAAGGAGTGGTGAGCGCTTGGGCGACACTGGAAAAATCCGCGTCGACAAGGTACGATGTGCATTCGCCGCTGGAAAGCGTGTATGAGATCTTTTGTTCATTGAGGATATTCTCTATATGCCCTTTCAGGTGCTTGGTGAGGCTGTGGTCGGATTTTCCTGCAGGGATGCTGATGACCGTCTTTCCGTCTTCTTCTGCTATGAGGTAGCGCAGAGGTTCTTCCTTGATCTTGTCAAGGATCTGCGAAAACTCTTTCGCGCGACCGCCAAGTGTGCCATGGATTGTTCGGAGTCGCTCGATCTCGTCGGTTATCGCTGCGATGTTGGCGTCGATGACACCAAGAGCGTGCGTCATGCCCTGCCTGACCCCGTCTTTGCGTAGCGTCTGGAATTCCCTTCGCGCCTCTATCTGCTGATGGTAGCGCGCTGTTTCTTCAAAAGGGATCGATGCGAATTCGAGGTAATCAGGTAGCGTTCCTATGTGGATTTGGGCAGCTGCCGCGCTAGCTTCAAACGCATCAAACATGCCTGCGACGCGCGCATATGCTGCTCCCTCTTTCTTGCAAAAGACCGTCGTGATGACTGTCGCATAGGATGTTGTCGTCGGTATGGAGAGTTCGGCCTCGAAAAGGTCCTCGTATTCTCTTATCTCTTTTTGCTGCCGGTCAACAGTCCCCGAAAGGAGCGTATTCTGTTGTTCGAGCTGAGTTATACGCTGTTCGAGATGCGCTGCATGGGG
>JAGVFV010000188.1 GCA_020057445.1 archaeon
CGAAATAATCCACCTTGTAAAACTCATCGACGAGCCTCTGCACATCAGCTTGCGGGATCGTGTAGATAAATGTTCCTTCCCTTGATACAAACTTGCTTCCTGTAAAAGTGACTTTTCCATCCCCTACAATCGTCACCGTATACACCGGGCACGTTCCATAGCATGCACCTCTCTCCATCTTGATGATCACATTGCCTATCTCATGAGGCGAAGTAGGTGTGCATGCGAACACGAATGCAATGAGACCGAGAAATATGACAATGATCCCTGCCTTCATCCCTCTTTTTCCATCCATAAGAATCACTTGCTTTATCGCCTATTAATGTTTTGTCCTTTTTTCGCCTTTGTCCGCCCTCTTCCACATATTATAAAAATCCCGCGAGATTTTTAAAGTTAGGAATACCTCCTATGTCGGTCCACTCATGATTTCTATCGGTATTTTGCAATAGGTATTCCTAACAAGTCAAAATAGCTCTTGAACGCCAATGCAGGCTCGCTTCATGACTTTTTTGCCTTGTCCGCTCGCTTCCACATAAAGTCAAAATAAGACTTGAACGCGAGGGCGGCAGACTCATTCTCTATGATGATGCCTTCCGGATCATCGGTCCAGATGACGATCGCGATCTTCTTCCCGTAGATGTTCACGACAGCAGGGCTCTGCGCAATGTCAGAGACGAACCGGTGCTCGCTCAACGCAGAATCCAGCTCCTTCCTCCCCTTGCGAAGGATGAGCTTCGTGCTTATCTTATTTTCGCGTTTCAGTCTCTCGAACTGGCCTTGGAACTCAGGCATACGCACAGAGAACTGCCCCTCAGAACCCCACACGAAATTATCCTCGCGAGTCCTGATGATATCCATGAATATGGTCTTGATGCCCTTGACACCCTTGAACAATCGCACCTGGCCCTCGACCTTCGCAGCCTTGTGCCGCGCAGAAAGCTCAGGAAGGATGTCCTTTATCTCTGCCTCCTGTTCGCGCACATAATCAAGAAGCCTGTTTGGGCCAGTCGCCTGGAACCACTTGATCTTCCCGATGATCACATAGCTTGCAAGGCCTTTCTCCATCAGCGACTTCAACGCATTGTAGCAGCTGCTCCTGTCAATCCCCGCGATCCGAGCGATCTTGCCTGCCTTGTTCGACCCCCGATCGTTGAGCGTAAGGTAGACTTTTATCTCATTAGGGGAAAAGCCGAGATTCTCAAGGACTTTCTGGACCTGCATGCAGTCCTGTACACTCCCATCCATATTTAAATATTATGGAAGATATACATATTGTGGAAGAAAATTCTACAACAAAGATTAATAAAGCGATCATTTTTCCTCAAAGACACCATGCTGACAACCACACTGGCAAACACATTGGCAACCGCAGGACAAAGGACCAAGGACGAGGCCATTATGCCTCTGTCTTCCCCATCGCATCCTAGACCTCCCTCTCCCATCCTTGAATACCTCGTCGCGACCATCAGGAATCCTGCGACAGGGACAAAAGACTTCAGGGAGTCGCTTGAGAAGATCGGAGAATACCTCGCACTCGACATCGCTTCAGGCCTTGGCACCAAGGAAGAGACCATCACGACCTGCCTTGGAGCGATCGCAACGCACGGCATCCCAGCAGAGGATCCAGTCCTCGTCACGATCCTTCGCGCCGGAATCCCTCTCCTTTCCGGCATGCAGCGCATCTACCCCCAGGCAGCGGTAGGATTCATCGGCGCCATGCGCGATGAGACGACGCTCAAGGCAGACATCAGCTACATCGCGCTTCCCCCGCTCGAAGGAAAACAGGTCATACTCATGGACACCATGATAGCCACAGGCGGAAGCATCGTAGACACCATCGCACTCCTAGAAAAGAAGCATCCGAAAAAGATCATCGTCGCAGGGGCGATAGCATCAACTGCAGGGATCGAACACATCCAGAAACACTATCCAGGGACGCAAGTTTACGCCGCGGCAACAGACCCGATAGTCAACGAAAAAGGATACATCGTGCCTGGCCTTGGAGACGCAGGCGACCGGGCATACGGGACAAAAGACTGATCTTAAGTAATTATCGACGATGGCGGTTCTTCTCATGTCAGGTTTTTCCGGAATCATCACCCTTTTTCATCCAAATTTCCGGTCCAGCCCGGAAACCTTCCGCCTTTTCTTGCGCAACGCACTTTAAATCCAATCACTCCACTATCCCTTGAGGTGATCACATTGATCGGAAGACAAATGTACGCGGAATCAGAACTCCTCCTCGTATCGCATCTGCGCAACAACGGGAGGATGACGCTCACTGAGCTATCGGAAAAGACAGGATACCCTATCTCCACCATCCATGACAAGCTGCGCATGCAGGAAGTCATCAGGCAGCACACCTGCCTCCTTGACTTCGACCATCTCGGCTTCACGACAAAGGCGACCATCCTCATCAAGGTCAAGAAAGAGAACAAGGGAGCGCTCATCCCATTCCTCCTCTCCCACCATTCTGTCAACGCGGTCTCGAGCATCAACACGGGCTTCGACTTCCTCATCGACGGGATATTCAAGAACATCAAGGACCTTGAGGAATTCATGGAAGACTGCGACAGGCGCTTTTCCATCAAGGGAAAGCACATCATCTACATCATCGAACAGCTGGGAAAAGAGCTCTTCCTCACGAAAGAAAATCACATCCCGCACATCCTAAAATGAAGATCGCATCACACTTGAGGATGAAGTCTGCAAGCGCAGCGCTCCTCGCATTCCTTGCCCTCGAAGGAGCGTCCTGCACCTTGCCGACAGAGCCGCAGGATCCGCTCCGTGACGCGCCCATCTGGGACGAGCTTAGTCCCCGGCGCATCCTCGAGGACAGCGAGCCAGGCACGCTCCTCTACCCCGGGATAAAGGAGAAGGCGCACTTTGGCAGCCGCATCATCTTTCGCGTAGACCAGAACCCGCACATCAGGGCCTACTTCGAAGGGGACGACCTCCTTCTCGGCTCCCTGCAGAAGGACTACGCCGGAGTCGACACCCTCACCGTCAGGGCGAACAACGCACAACAACGGCTGGTCATCATGACCGAGAACGTCACCGACCCGTCATCATGGCTTCGCCTGGAAGACAAGACCGTCAATGACCCTTCGGCAGGGGCAATAGTCTACGCCGGGCTCGAGAGCATGCTCTACTCGCCAGACCATGGCCGTGCAATCACGGTCATCCGCAGCAGCCCTTCCTATGAGATATTTTACGAGAGGCCCGACCTCAGGATAAGGAACATCGCACAACAATACGCAGGGACAGACTCCTGCATCGTCTCAGGGAACGGCAAGAGGGCAGGTTTCCTCCTCACCGTCAGCAAGACACCCCATATCCCGACGGTCACGCTCGCAAAGACGATCACCGTCCCCGACAACTATGAGATCGGTCACGTGCTCACGACCGGCCAATTCCTCATCATCAACGCATGGAACGATGATAATTTCTTCCGGGACAAGGCGTATGTCTATGACAAGGGCAGCTTCACCCTCGTCGCAGAGCAGACAGAGCAATTCGGAAGGACGGTCTGGCATGTCGCAGAGACATCCTCTGCGCTCTACCTCATCTCCACCTGGGGCGGCTGCAACAGCTCAGTCGCGAAGCGGAGCAAAGCAGACTTTGCTCTCGAGAAGCGGATCTCCGGCGACTTCAACGCCGGTGCGATCGTCTCACAGGGGGAACGGCTCGCCATGGCCTGCGCTGACCAGCTCTATTTCATGGATGCTGACCAGGTCAGCGGCCCCTTCACCATCCCTGACACGGGCAATTTCCACGACCTCACAGCGCTCAACGGCATCTATGTCACAGGCACACGGAACGGGGACCGTGCAGGGGTTGTCGCGCTGCAGTCCAACCTCCAACCATTCTTCCAGGACACTGTGGAAGGGCATGCGCCCTTGGAGGGCCACGTGGCCTATGCTGCAGGTTCCCGCATCCTCCTTCGGAGCGAGACCAATACCAAGCTCTACGATGGCAGTTTCCACATCCTTAGGCAGGATACGTTTCCGACGATACAATCCGCGACCATGGGCGAGTCATACATCTACATCAACACTGCCGAAGACACAGGAAGCCTCTACGACACCGACCTCAACAGGCTCACATCGGTCCCGCTCGATTTCGACGATGAAGACACCATCGGATTTTGCGGCGGGCTCTTTTATGGGGCAAAGGCAAACACGCTCTACCTGTACAGCATCAGGTGACACGTAGCGCCTGCTGCGGACAGGAAGAAACTCAGCACATAAGGTGATACTCATGGCAGACAAACAAGGAAATCATAGCACACAAGGTGAAACTCATGGCAGACAATCTTGAAGACAGACTATCGACCATCATCAGCGCAAGAAGGACATTCCCTAAAGACTACCAGGCGCTCTCAAGCGCCATCAAGGAATTGCACGGATTCGCAAAGATGGTCGCAAAGGAGCACCCTTCCCGCATAGACCTCCTCGCCCGCATCATCACTGTCGCAGAGAACAGCAAAGAGCACATCCTCTTCTCCAAAATCCCTTCCGGATATGACGAGACGCTCTTCCATCTCAGGAAACAGGACCTTGCCGAAAAACTCGCACTCACGCTCTCGATATCGACGAACACAAGATCCATCGAAGAGCCCTACCACGCCCTGCTCATGACAGGGCCACTTCGCTATGACGCACGGCAGGAAAAGGCAGCGCAACTCTCCTCCAAGATCGGAACCTGCACCCCATTCAAGAACATCCCCTACCTCGGCATAAAGACAGGAAAAGACACCATCCGCCTCATGGGAGAACTGAGATCGTACGCAAGCATTGACAACATCGTCCACACAGGAAGGATAACACTTCCTCCTCTCCACCGAAAGAACGTGAGGATGAAAACAGAGGATAGATGGAACCTTGCAGCCATCGGCGCGTACGACGCACAGGACACCACACGGGGCAACGGCGCGACTGTCGCCATCATCGACACGGGAGTGGACTATCTCCATGACGAACTGCTCGGCAGGTTCGACCCTGACGACCGCGGGTGGAATTACGTCGACAACGACGACGAATGCATGGACAAGGACGGCCACGGCACACACGTCTCTGGTACCATCGCAGGAAGGACTGTGGGCGTTGCACCGGAAGCGACGCTGAAGGCGTTCGTCGTCCTCGACGAGACAGGAAGCGGCTATGAGATCGACATCATGTACGCGCTAGACGACTGCATCACCCGCGGCATCCACGTGGTCAACATGAGCCTTGGCTCGCCCTCATACAATCCTGCGTTCGCAAAGCTCTGCGAGACTGCAAGCGAGGAAGGCATGCTCATCGCAGCAGCAGCTGGAAACGACGGCGACCGGTCCTATAATTACCCGGCGGCATACAAAGGAGTGCTTGCGATTGCCGCGACTGACAGGGACAATGCGTGGCTTCGGTTTTCCAATGCAAACGACCAGGTCGACCTTGCGGCGCCTGGCGGTGATGTCTACTCCTGCGTGCCAGGGGGCTATGCAGAATACTCAGGAACCTCCATGGCAAGCCCCCATGCCGCAGGATCGCTCGCCCTGCTCCGCTCGCTTGGCAGCACTCCTGCCATCATTGCACAAGCAGTGCAGGAATCAGCAGAAGGACTGCCGTACTCCCGTGAAAAGGTCGGCTCAGGGCTTGTCAGGCCAGACCTTGCCATGGCAAGATTATTAATGCCCGCGTGATTACCCGCATGAGACTTACCCGCATGAGACAACATATGAGAGGATACTGAACGACCATGGACTACACCATCTATTATGGAAGACTGCAAAGCGAAGTCGAACACCTGCTGCAAAAACAAGGGCTCATACCCCTTCCCCGCCGCAATGATCCTGGCTATACGCCGCTCTTGGAAAAGATTGTCCGTGAACATGCAAGTGGATACGAACACCTTCCCCGCGCCTCTTCCTATATATTACGCAACATTGCCTCACCAGAGCTGCTCGAAGAGCGCCTGGCAGCATTACATATGAGGCTCATACCGTGCCAGGCAAAGAACTTCATCCCAGAACGATGACTGTCTTGGCCATTTGTATTGGCTGATCACATTGGCCATGTCTACATATCCTGATCTTTCACGATGACGATTTGGCAATGACACTGATTTGGCAATGATACAGATATTGGCTGTCCTATGACGCCGTCATTGCCTCTGTTTCTAAAGTTTCTGGCGAATGTGGTTTGAGAATGAAAGCAATCCGCCATTTATGAACCATAAGATTTAAATATAAGTAGGAACAGGAATGGATTTAATCAAATTTGGGTGGTATAAAAGAATGAGAGGTGGATATTCTTGTTAGCATCTTCCAAGCAAGTTCTCTATTCTACGCCCATTCTGGTCAATAAAAAACATTCTCACGTTCGAGGTGACAGCATGAAAAAAAGTATCGTCTTGATAATATGCAGCGTCTTATTCGCAGTATTCGCGCTCAGCACTGCCCAGGCAGCGCTTGTCGTGACTATTGAAGACAATGTCACCAACCGTACGAACACCTCTGCATCGACCTATGCAATTTCCTTCAATTACTCAGACGACTTGAATGCGACGCTCAACTGCTCTGCAGTCGTGGACGGCGTCGAACGGGTGAACCAGACGACAGTCAACTTCACCTCGACACAGATCGTCATGTCATCCTACACCCAGGCAGTCCATCAATGGTATATCAACTGCACAGACAATGTCAACATAATGGGCATCAGCCAGATCTACCAATTCACCTATGATACCACTCCTCCTGTCGTCGCGAGCATTGTTTCGAACGACAGCATCATCAACGGCACCCAGGCGATCATGGTCAACGCGACCATCACTGACGCGAACTCACCAGACTTCCAATGGATCAACCTCTCCGACAACATCTCCATGACCTACCAGAGCGGAAACCTCTGGCAGGCGAACACGACAGCAGTCCTCCTTGACTCCTGCGTGAATGTGACGAACGGCAACTGCACGGTCAACGTGACAGTGCGCGACGGAGCAGGAAACGACGGATTCGCGAATATCACCTTCACCATAGACCAGACTGTCCCGACAGTGGACACTGTGGTCAAGAATGATTCTATCCTGAACAGGTCGCAGTCAGTGACCGTGACTGTGAACGTATATGACCTGAACAATGTGACATCAGTCTCCTTGAACGGGAATGTGAGCATGTCATTCTCTTCGGGAAATACCTGGACAGTGTCCACGACCCCTCAGGCGCTCGGATGCCTTGCGGATGCGAACTGCACCACATCCATCATAGCTGTCGACAATGTTGCCAATGTGAATTCGGCAGCAATAACATTCACAGTTGATGAGACCGTCCCTTCTGTCACCAATGCTGCTGCGAACGACTCTATCGTGAACAGGTCGCAGTCAGTGACCGTGACTGTGGATGTAAATGACCTGAACAATGTGACATCAGTCTCCCTGAACGGGAATGTGAGCATGTCATTTGTCTCAGTAAATAGCTGGGCAGTGTCCACGACCCCGGAAGCATTGGGATGCCTTGCCGATGTGAACTGCACCAAGACCATCTATGTGACAGACAATGCCGCTAATGTGAACACGGCAAGCGTGACGCTTGTCATTGATGAGACCGTCCCCTCTCTTGGCACCGCTGCCGCGAACGACTCTATCCTCAACAGGTCCCAGTCCGTCACTGTGACCGTCGACATTTCTGACCTGAACAATGTGACCACCGTGATGCTCAATGCCAATGTGAGCATGAGCTTCTCCTCAGGAAGCACCTGGACTGTTTCCACGACACCCCAGGACCTCGGCTGCCTCGCTGACGCGAACTGCACCAAGACCATCATCGCGGTTGACAATGCTGCAAACATCAATACTGCGAGCCTGACGCTCGTCATAGATGAGAACGTGTCTGAAGTCCAGAACGCAACCATCAACGACACCATCCTGAACAGATCCCAGACAGTTTTAGTGAGCGTCGACGTGTATGACCTGAACAACATTTCCTCAGTCTCCCTCAACAACAACAGGTCCCTGGGATTCGTCTCAAAACACAATTATACTGTCACGACAACCCCGACAGCGCTTGGCTGTGTCGCTGACGAGAACTGTACCAGGTACTTCTACGTGACAGACAATGCGGGCAATATGAACACCAGCGAGAGGGTGACGTTCGTCGTTGACGAGACCGTCCCCACTGTCGGAAATGCCAATGCAAGCCAAAGCACCGTCGGAAAATCGACAGCTGTCGCCATCCTTGTCGATGTGTATGATCTCAACAACCTCACCAGCGTCTCCATCAACAATAACTGGAGCATGTCCTTTGGAACGAATCTCCAATACGCCGCCTCTCCGACACCGACTGAGCTTGGCTGCTCATCATCAGGACTCTGCACCAAGACCATCTATGCCACAGACCCTGCAGGCAACGTGAACTCGGCAACAGTATTCTTCTATGTCGACGCGGACGCGCCCGCCATCGTCATCAACGGCTCCAACTCGAATAATACGGTCATAGGATCGACCTCATATACCATCTGGTACAATGTGACAGAC
>JAGVFV010000050.1 GCA_020057445.1 archaeon
ATCAGGCCTTGCAGAGCAGGTCGCGTTCCCTCAATTGAATCCGCTCGTGCATGATCCTGCTGTCGGCCTGCTCATACAGGATCTCAATGATGTTATCTCAGAACGCGCTCATGAGGAATGGTTCTATGCTTTCGCGCCAAAGGCAGAAGGGGTGTTAGGGGCATTGGTGGGCAAGGGCATATCGGTATTTGCCGATATCGATGCTTTGAAGACGGCTGTTGTCCTGCAGATGGTTGCAAAAGATCCTCTGCACATCCTCATCTTGACAGATGATCGCCTGTTGCAGGAGGTGATGCTGGAGAACGTGCTTGCGCTCTGCCCCCGCGTTTCTGTCTATAAGGGGGAGAATCTTGTCATGGAGAAAAAAAGCGGGCAGTTGATCCCCGGGCTGCTGCCAAGGAGCGATGGCGGCATTTTCATCATCCCTGAATTGAACCACGAGAAAAAGATCGAGCCCATCCTTTCCGCGATGGACCATGGCGAGGTCCCGTATAAGAGCAAGGGCATCGCCACAATCCTGCAGGCGCGGGTGAATGTCCTTTCCTTTGCGATGCCTCGGGGCATGAAGCTTGTGACAAGCTCCCTTGATGTGCTCAAGAGGCAGCTGCCTTGCGATGAGGCGCTTTTCTCACGGTTCCACCTCGTCTTTGTCGTCGAGGAGAAGAAGAAACGCTGCCTTCCTGAGAGAGTGAGCGAGGAAGACATGCTCATGGCAAAGAAATATATCGCGTTTTCAAGGATGAACCCTGTGCGGTTCGACAAGAGATTCTCAAAGGTGGTCGAGAAGTTCGTGGAATTTGTCAGGAATGATGAGCATCATTTCATTGTTCCTGTCGGAGAACGGATTGTCGAGTCCATCGAGAGATTGGCCTCTGCCCGCGCGATGGCGCATCTGAGGCACGAGGTGCTTGAAGAGGATGTGCGAAAGGCGTTGGAGATCGTGCGCGAAAGCCTCTATCATCTTGGCTAGAGGAGAAGGGTGTCGTTTGCGTTTCTTTTTATCTTTGCCTGGTAGTCTGCGGTCTTCTCTCCTTCGAGTTTTTCCAGGGATAGCACCTTGATGAGCTGCTGCACAGTCTCGCTGTTTGGCTCGGGATGCTCTTTCGTCATCTCGCGGACGAGGAGGGTCTCGATGTCGTCAGCCGAGTGCTCCTCGAGAGGCGTTTCTGTGAATGTCTGGCTTTGGAGCTTTGTCTTGTTGATGAGGACGAGGCTCGCTCCGCGGATGGAGAAGAGGTGCGCAAGGTTCATCGTGTTGACATCCTCTGCCTTTCCGGTGGTAAGATTCCCTTCGATGCGGAGGAGCACGATGTGTTCTGTGAAGAGCTGTTGTTCTGCGATGTTCTTTACCTGCTGGGTGATGTTTTCAGGGGACGTCCCGATGACGTGGAAAGTGGAGACTGCTTTTTGCGGGAGGGAGATATAAGAGGGGATGTTGTTCTCGACGAGGAAAAATCCGCCGTGGTGAAGCCTTTCAAGTTCCAAGAAGTTGACAGGGAAGAGCGGACCTGGATAGGTCACATGAGCATGTGTCGGAAGGGTGAGGTCTTTGACGATATGGATATGGCCTCCCGCATAATAATCGAAGCCTTTGGGCAGGAGCGAGACAGATGATGATTCGATGATGGAGAGGTCTTTTGGGAGGAGTTCTGTGATTGCCGTATGGAAGAGGAATATCTTATAGCCTGGTTCTTTGGCAAGGTTATCAGAGGCAAGCTTGTGGTAGAGTCTCTTGTCGAGCATCCCTCGAAGGCCTATGATGCCGCAGAGTTTTGCCTTTGTCTTCTGGTCTGTGATGAAGGAAAGGATGAGCTCTCCTCGTTCATTGACGCGGCCGGAGAGTATGTTCGTGACGAGACCTGCCTCTTCAAGCACGTCGATCATGGTCTTTCCTGACGGTGAGAAGTCGTGGCTTCCGGCGATGATATAGATGGGGATGCCGGCATTTTTTGCCTGCCTGAATTTCTTGACTGCGAGCTTGAGATGATCGATGGAGGGGATGGATGTGTGGAAGAGGTCGCCGCTGATGACTATGAAGTCGACCGGTTCTGCGATGCAGCGGTCGATCGCCTGGATGAATGCGGCAGATGAGAGGCTCGAGAGGCGTACATCCCTCCATGCGCCAAGGTGGATGTCTGCAAGGTGGGCGAACTTCATAGAGAAGGTAATGCATTGGTGTTTTTATTTGTTTGGAATACGTTTGTACCCTCTATTTATTTCCCATCTTCTTATTGAGGATGGCCTTGTACTTGTTCGACAGCGCTGTGAATGAGGGTTCTTTCTTGGTGAAGATGATATGGAGTGACTTGAGGATCTTGAGGGCGAATATGATGATGAGGAGTATCAAGAGCAGTTCGACAAGGTTGAACAGGGGATGGAGGTGCATTGAGAGCTGCACGATGGGAAAGAGTATGAGGAGGAAGAAAAAGAGCGAAAAATAGAGGATGTCCGAAAGGAGGTGCTTGAGATGTGATATCTTCTTGATGAGTGTCGAGACGTCTTTGATGAGATTTCGTGAGTGCTGGATGAGGGAGAATCCTGGGAAGAAGACACCGAGGATGACGAAGAAGAGGAGGATGAAGAGGAGGGGTCCTGCTTCATGGCTTCCTTGGAGGCCGTACATCCAGATCAGGTAACCGATGATGATGACGAATATGATGGCTAGGAAGTTAGAGAAGATCTTTCGTCTTTCGACCCGTCGGATATCCTGTTTTTTCTTGTCGGCGCTCATGTACCAGGAGATGGAATTGAGATAGGTGGACAGGAAACTGATGTCTTTTTTGACGTGGGCAGGAATCTTTTTTTTAGTGAACTGGTATATTTTTTCTTGGTAGGGAAGCGAGAAGGACATGGCAAGGGAGGAGAGGAGGATGACTGCTGCAGTGATGCTGATGAGGTCAATTCCTAGGTTGAGGGGTTTTGCCTCCTTTGCGATGAGGAGGGAGAATTCCCCGACAGAGAGCATGGCAAGCCCTGCGAACGTCGCGCTCCGTCCGTTGAAGTTGGTGAAGAGGAATGTGGAGAAGCCGACAGAGATGAATTTCATCATGATGCTGATCACGAATAGCGCAATCACGATCCCTATGCTTGTCCAGATCGCCTGGAAATTGACAAGTGTCCCTATGGAAAAGAAGAAGAGAGCGGTGAAGGTGAGGATAAAGGGATGGATGGAATCCTTGAATGTCTTTGAGTTTGGCAGGCTTGCGACGATCGTCCCTGCAAGGAATGCCCCGACAGAGGGTGAGATGTCGAGGATGAAGGCAAGGTAGCTCATGCCTGCGCAGAGGCCGATGGATATGAAGGTGATGGTGTCCTCTGTGCTGTTCTTGATGAGGTATGCGATGATGGGAGGAAGGTATTTTCTGATGAGGAGGTAGACGATGAGGAGCGAGACGAGTGAGATGATGAGACTTGTCACGATGTGGAATGCGGAAAGGTCTGTCCTTGTGTTGAGGCTTGAGAAGAACGCGAGGGCAAAGACAGAGAAGACATCTTCGATGATGAGGACAGTGACAAGGAGCGGGACCTCTTTCCTTTTCGAAAGACCCTTCTGCTCGAGGACCTTGATGACGATGACCGTGCTTGTGACGGCAAGGATGACTCCTATGTAGAGCGATGTCAGCAGGGAGAGGCCGAGGAATTGAGAGATGTAATAGGAGATGAGGAAGACAGAGCCGAGCTTGATGATGGCGATCGCAACAGCACGTAGGCCAAGGTTGAGGAGGTTCTGGAGGGAGAATTCTATGCCTATGGTGAAGAGGAGGAGGATTGCGCCGATCTCGGCCGAGAGTTCTATGAGCGAGGTATCAGAGATCAGGCCAATTGCATTTGGCCCGACGATCGCGCCGATGATGATGAGGCCAAGGACTGACGGCTGCTTGAACCTGACAGCGAGCACTCCGCCGATGATGGAGAAGAGGATGATGAGTCCTAGTTCGACGGGAAATTGCATAGTTGGTGTCTGCGGAGAAGTGGTTTATAAATCTAGCGAGAATGGTGCTTGCTCTTCCAGGCAGATATCATATCTTCTTCTGTGTCGATGAGGATGATCTCGGAAAAATGGCTCACGAAAGAGGAAATGGTGTCCACCATGGTCTCTGCCACGATATGGATCGGCACGGTCTCTGTCTTGAGGCCGCAGATGGCTATCGTCTGTGCGCCGGAGTCGCGTGCAAGGGTAAGGGCGTTTGCAAGTGCTGTTGCGATGATGTGCTCATCAGACTTTCCATCCGGGTATTCTGAGATGCAGGCATGGATGATGTGCTTGCAGCGCAGTGTCCCTCCAGGAGTGATGATCGCTTCTCCGACAATGATTGGCGCCCGGTGTATTGCCTCTTCTTCCAGTTCCTGCCCGCCGACTGTCTTGATGGCAAGGCCTATGCCTCCGGGCATTGCGCCGGTGGAATTCCCAGGGATGATGATGGAGTCTACTGTTGCATTGACGATGCTTCCATGCTGGATGGTGATCTTTCCTTTCATTGCATGGAGAGAACAAGACTGGTTTTAATAATTGATGGAAAAAATTGAAAGAAGGCGGACCTGATCACATCTGACAAGAATAAGCAGTATATGCTGACAAAGAAGGGCGAAAAGGAGCTCATGGCATTCATGAGGGCATTCTTCTCTACGTTCTGTGATATTGATGGGATGAAAGGTTGTTGCAGGTGAGAAGCTTTGGCCTTGGTACGTCTCCAAGGGTCCGCTCTTCTGCGTGCCTGTCCCATGCGCGTTTTGCAAGGACTAGTCCGGCACAAAGACCGCTTGCCACTGTCCCTTCTGCAAGTCTTCCATGATAGAGCGCATCCAATCCCATGATTCCTGTGACAAAGACGGGCAGCTGGTAGAGTTCACCAAGGAAATATCTTCCAAGTGCGCCGAATTGCGCTTTTTCCTGGGAGAAAAAACTCTCGTTTTCTTCGCGATGGCTCAACATGATGCCCCAGCGAAGTGGAGGGATGTAACTAAGGCAATAACCTGCCGCATGCGCTCCCTGCTGGAATCGCATGGAGAGATGGGAAAGGCCATGCGTGTCCTTTGCCTTTTCCTGATAATAGATGAAAAGCCCTCGATGGACTGCAGGGACTCCTGCGCGTGTCCTATTGTAAGCTTCGTCAAGGATGCGTTTTCCAGTGCCGAAATTGCCCATCCTCATCTGCCGTAGCGCGATGTTTGTCGCAAGAGTCCCGTAGATTGTCGCGTCAAGCCCGTAGAGATTCTTTCCCTTGAGTGCGTCGCTAAGTTCGTTGAGAATTTCAAGCGTGCCATCCGCTGTCGGAAATTCCAGTGATGTGACCTGCATCTTTTTCGCAAGGTCGTGCGTGAGGAGCCGCTCTTCGAGGTTCATGATCACTCAGAAGCGAGGATGATTTTATAAAGTTTATTTATGGTTTCCACCGCAGTGCAGTCCTCGGGAATGCGATCGCGTCCTTGATGTTGTCGAGGTGGCAGATCCATGCAAGCACTCTTTCAGTCCCAAGGCCATATCCTGAATGCGGGACGCTTCCGTATTTCCGTAGGTCAAGGTACCATTCGTAGTTCTCTGGTTTTTCTCCCATCTTTTCAAGTGATTCTTTCAGTGCGTCGATATCTGTGTCCCGTTGGCTTCCGCCGACAATCTCTCCGTATCCTTCTGGCGCGAGCATGTCAAAGCAGAGGGCTTCGTCAGGATGTTGTGCATCTGCGGGTTTGTAGAATGCCATGATCTCCTTCGGGTAATGGGTGACCACAATCGGCGTGTCGAAGTGGTTCATGAGCGCGTCTTCTTCAATTGTCCGGAGGTCTTTTCCAAAGCTTACGTCCATGCCTTCTTTTTCCTTGAGTATCTTGATCGCCTCACGGTATTTTATCGTCGGCCAGTCTTTGGCGAGGACTTTTTTTAGTTTCTCCGCGTCCTGTCCGAGGAAGATGAGGTCTTTCTCGTGTTTTGCAAGGACGGCTGATAGGCAGTATTTGATCTCTTTCTTGGCAAATTCGCTCACATCCTTGAGGTTCCACCAGGCTGCTTCCATCTCTGCCATCCAGAATTCAGAGAGGTGGCGGGAGGTCTTCGAGAGCTCTGCGCGGAACGTCGGTGCAAAGTCATAGACTTTTTCGAGGGCGAAGACTGCCGCTTCTGCATAGAGCTGCCAGCTCTGCGAGAGAAATGTCTTGTCCTTGTAGTATTTAACCTCGAAGAGCGTGCTTCCTCCTTCGGACTGGTTCGGCTGCAGGATGGGCGGGTCGAACTTATAGAATCCTTCTTTCCTGAAGAATTCCTCTCGTGCCTGCACATACGTGCTCCTGATCTTGAGTATGGCTGTCATCTTGCGGCTTCGCAGCCACAGGTGCCTGTTGTCGAGGAGGAATTCCGGGCTTTGGTCTTTTGCGATAGGGAAATTGTCTGATTCTCCTATGACCTGCAATTTTTTCACAGAGACTTCAAATCCTGTCGGTGCACGCTTGTCTTCCTTGATAGTGCCCTCTATCTCGACAGATGCTTCGATGCGAAGCTTGTCTGCAGCAAGCCACATGTCTTCTGGCACTTTGTCTTTCTCGATCACGCATTGTATGATGCTCGAGCTGTCTCTGATGACGATGAATTTCAGCGCATTGCTTCCCCTCTCCCGCCATACCCATCCTCGTATGGCGACATCTCCGCGCTCCTTGTTGATCGCTTCCTGAATGGATAACCATCGAGTCATGCACATACGGTGTCTGGTGGAAAGTTATATGTTTTGCGGTCCTGGAAACACATATTGATAAGCTCCTGTGCCCGTTCTGCAAGATTTCCCGAAGGGAGAGGACCAATGGTTGTCGTGTATGCACGGATGATCGACCGGATGAGGTTTGTGTAGCAGGAAACACCGTCTTTCCCGAAGAGCTTTTCTGCTGTTGCAAGCTTTTCATGGACGTTTTCTGCTTGGTCAAGAAGTATCCTTGCCCTTGGGTCTGTGCAGATGTAGGGCGGGCTCCTTGGTTTTTGCGGGTCGCAGGTCTTTCCAGGGATCGTGTAGATGAAATGGAGAGGCAGGCCGACGAGCGAAGAGAAGAGCGTGTCAAATGCTGTTTCATCCCTTTTCCCGTTGTGGACTGCCCAGCCGAGTTTTATCCCTACGTCGTGCTTTGTTGCAAAGTAGGCAATGTCGGCCAGTTCTTGCCGTTCGTAAGGGTTTTTGAGGGGGATTGTTGCAAGGATGTTGTTGTATTCTTCTGTGGATGCCAATGTCGAGGCGCGAAGGATGGTCCAATCTGTAAATTGCAGCCCTGAAAGGATGCTTGTGAGCTCTGATTCTCGCTGGATTGCAATCTTGTGTATTTCGTCCTTGTCTGCTCCGGATGCTATCGCATGGCTGTCTGCTATGAGTATGTAATTATGGTCGGTGATGTGCTCTCTTCGGAGATGTTCTGCGGTGAAGAGCATACTCAAGATGTCGAAGGGAAGGTGCTCTGAGAGGGTATTGTCGCTTGCGACAAGGCCGATGCCGAAGTAGAGCGATCCTTGCGGTCGATGTGGCATGTTGCCATTCCTGGACGGGTCTTTGTCTATCAGAGGGTGCTGCAAAATGATCTTCTCGATAGCGTGAATCAGCCGCAGTCATACGGCGCCTCCGAGGAGAAGTCGGACAGTCGTTTCCTCAAGCACGTGGAGAGTGTCGACCAGGGGGAGCGGGCTTTTTGCCGCATCGATGAGCAGGTGGAAGTCAGTACATCCGAGTATGGCTGCATCCGCACCCTCTGCTTTGAAGTCAGAGAGTATCCTCTGCATGAACGTGACATCTTCTTCTGTGGATGTGCTGTTGAGGAGGGTGAGGATAATATCGTCGATCCGTGCCTGGTCTTCTGTATCAGGCAGCAATGTCCTGATGTGAAAGCCGGCAAGGGCTGTAGCGTGAAGTTTCTCGCGGATGGTTGTTGAGGTGGCGAGGAGACCGACTGTAGAAAAGCCGTTTCTTTTGCAATGGTTTGCTGTCTCTTCTATGATGCTCATGATGGGCCTTGTCGAGTGCATTCTCAACTCATCTATAAAGACATGGACTGAGTTGCAGGGGACGACGATGAAATCGACTTCTGCAGAATTGAGATGACAGACCGCTTTGATGAGGAGTTCCTTCATCTCTTGCCGTGCATCGCCAAGGATTATCGCCTGCTCGATAGATTTTGGCACAGGGACATTCTCGAGAACTAAGTCTGGTTGAGAGTTAGAGATCGCTATGCAACGGTTATTGAGCGATAGAGCAAAATCTAAGCCAGTCTTCGGTCCAAGCCCTCCGATGATTCCTGCCCTTTTGCCACCGATAGCGGCAATCACTGATTGTTTTCATATGCCTTACTCCGTCTATTTGTGGAAATCGAAACAGCGGCATCGTTCATATATGTTATTGAATATTATTCAAAAATTAAGGGAAAAATATTTAAATTATTGAATATTATTCAACTTTATGAAGGATATCCGTCAGAAGATCGTCGCTCTGTTGAAGGAAGGGTATGCGACCCCGCAGATCGCAAGGATGGCAAAGAGGCTGCATGAGCCATCGACCACCATCCATTACAATATCAAGCGGCTGGAGAAGGACAAGGTCATCATCAGGTATAAGGGGATTTTTACCTATGCAAAGATCGATCAAGGGTATTGCACCTTCCTCCTCATCAATCTCGTGCAGGAGAAATACGCGGATCCCGAGTCTGTCGCAAGAGAGATCGCAAAGTCAGACCTCGTGGAATCGGTCAATGTCATCACAGGAGACTATGAGCTGCTCCTCAAGCTGCGCTGCAAGGACGTGGATGAATACTATGCATTCGTGAAGGGCGCGATAAAGAAGCATGGTTTTGCGAAAGTCATCTCCTTGACTTCAATAAAAGAGCTTAAGGGCGAGTTTGTGCAGAAGAGCTAGCGTCTCGTGAAATAGCAGTATATGGCGGCATAGATGACGACCATGACGAGAATCGAGATGATCTGTCCTATAAAGAAGCTCGGGAAGAGGAGTTTTATCTCGAGGATGTTGAAGTAGTTGACCTTCGCAGCATCTGCATACCAGACAGCATAGACGACAAGGATGATGAGATGGATGACTGCTGAGAAGAGGATGAGTTTCTTGAGCGCGTCTACTGCACGCTTTTTCCTTGTTTGTTTCTCCATATTGATAACAGGGAGGAGGAAGTATTTAAACATTAAGAATTAATAGAAACCATTGCAAGAATGGAGAATGATCTCATCAGGGTGATGTGTACGGCAGGAAATGCGGGCAGTAATTGCCGACTTCCTTCCCGTCGATCTGCTCAGGAAGGTGTTCGTCTTCTTTGAATCCGAAAAGCGCATGAGGGGTCGGAGTGACGACGATGCCGCAATCTTGATTCTGTTTTAAGACGTCATCCTGGCCATAGCGGTAGAAACAGAGATCGCATACCCTCCTCCACGTTTCTGGAGGAGTGTCATAGGTCGTCTCTTTGGCGATGAATGGCTGTCCTCGTAATGCTTCATCAGTGACTTCGTCGACGCTCATGTGTCCTCAATTAGGGGAAAGTGTGACATGTTATTTAAATATTTCGTTCAATATTTATTCGTGAGTGATAACAATTCTTGCCGTTGTTACTTCTGTCGCGCTAGAACGTGACTGTTATGTTCTCTCCTCTGATAAAAGCTATTTCCTTCGCCTGCGTCGCTGCCTTCAGGTCGGCAAGGACCAGAGAGAGGAGTTTCTCTTCTTCCTTTGTGCAGGTTATCGTAAGCGTCGGGATCTCTGTCTTCAATGAGATCTTCCTCTCGCTTTTCTGCTTCCGCACATCAGCAAGCACGGTGATGGCAAGGTCTCCTGCCTTTTCCGCTTCTGGATTGTTCCATTTGTCATTGACTGTCGGCCAAGCGCTGATGTGGATGCTTTTCTTCTTTTCTTTCTCTGCATAATAGTCGAGGTAGATCGCTTCTGTGATGTGAGGTATGATCGGCGCGTATATCTTGAGCACGGAAAGCAGCGCATGGTAGAGCGCAACCTGTCCTGAATGCCTCTCTCTTGTTCCGCGCTGTTCAGGGTTGTAGAGCCTGTCCTTGACGATCTCGAGGTAGTTGTCGCAGAGGTGCTGCCAGAAGAAGATGTCTATTGATGCTCGTGCCTGGTTGTACGCGTATACGTCGAAAGCGTCTGTTGCTTCTGCGATCGCCTTGTTGAGTTTTATGAGGAGCCATGCGTCCATGGTCTCGAGCTTCTCTTCTTTCCCATCATAATCCGCAAGGTGGGAAACGGTGAATTTGCTCGCGTTCCAGAGCTTGTTGACGAGTTTCTGTCCTGTGACAAAGTCCTTGTCTTGCGTGTTTGCGTCATCTCCTGGCTTTGAGAGGCTTGCCCAGTAACGGAGGCTGTCAGCTGAATATTTGTCGATGATGACCTGCGGTTCTATGATGTTTCCTTTGCTCTTGCTCATCTTCTTGCCATGGGGGTCTAGCGCCCATCCTGAGATGAGGCAGTCGTGCCAGGGATTTTTTCCGTAATGGATGTTTGATCGGAAGGTTGTGTTGAAGAGCCAGAAGGTGATGATGTCGTGTGCCTGAGGCCGTAGCGACATGGGATAGAGCTTTGGCCATAGTTTTTCTGGCATGAGTTCTATCGCAAGGCGTGGAGTGAGTGATGATGTGACCCATGTGTCAAGCACGTCTTTTTCAGGCTCGAATGTCGTCGATCCGCAGGAAGGGCATTTCTCTATCGGCGGCTTGTGTTTAAGAGGATCTACTGGCAGGTCTTCTTTCTTTGCAAGGACTGGATTTTCGCATTTGGTGCAATACCAGATGGGAAATGGGACTCCTGAGTAGCGCTGCCGTGAGATGAGCCAGTCCCATTGCAGGCCGCCCACCCAGTTCTCATACCTGTTCCTCATGTGATCAGGATACCAGTGGAGTTTTCTTCCCCATTCGAGCATGTGGTCCTTCATGTCGAGGTATTTGATGAACCATTGCTTGCTCTTGATGAATTCGACCTCTGTGCCGCAGCGTTCGTGGACATTGACAGTGTGGGTGATTGGGGATGATCTGATGAGGAGCTCTTGCGCTTTCATGTCGTCGATCATGGCTTTTCGCGCCTCGCGGATGTTCTGACCTTCGTATTTTTGAGCGATTGCGGTCATCTTGCCGTTGCCGGAGAATGCCTGCATGATCGGCAGGTTGTAGGCTTTTTGCCATTCCATGTCTACCTGGTCGCCAAACGTGCAGCACATGACAAGGCCAGTACCTTTTTCCGGATCTGCTCGGGTGTCTTCGAGGATTGGTACTTCATGGTTGAAGAGGGGCACTTTCGCAGTTTTCCCTCTGAGATGAGAGTATCTTTTGTCAGTCGGATGGAAAAAGACAGCGACGCACGCAGGGAGGAGTTCTGGCCGTGTCGTCGCGATGACGAGCTTTTCCTGTCCAGAAAAAAAGATGATGTCGTTGAAGGATGATTTGAATTCCTGGTCGACGCATTCGACTTGGCTGATTCCTGTGTTGCATTCCGGGCACCACATTGCTGGTGCGTCTTTCCTATATGCGCGTCCCATCTCGTAGAGGTTGATGAATTCCCGCTGGGATATTTTCTGGCTGTGGGAGTCGATTGTGGTATAGTGAATGGAGAAATCGCAGGATAGTCCTAGCCTCCTGAAGTCTGCGAGGTATTGCGGACGCAGCTCATGCTCAAGCGTGGTGAGGCAGAGCGAAACGAATTCATCGCGCGGCATGTCTCTTGCACGCACTTTCTTTGTCTTTTCGATGAGCCGTTCAGTCGCAAGGCCGTTGTCATCAGTCCCGAAAGGATAAAAGACATTGTGTCCCTTCATACGCTTGTACCTGATGACGAAATCCTGCTGGGCGTAGGAGAAGGAGTGGCCGACGTGCATCTTTCCAGAGACTGTCGGCGGAGGTGTGTCTATTGAGTATATAGGTTTGTCGCTCTTCTGGTCAAATGCGTAGATGTGTTCCTTTTCCCAGTATGACTCTATCTCAGGTTCTCTTGTTTTCGGGTCGTAGTTGTCAAGGACCATTGGCTTCTAAAACTGGATGATGGTTTAAAAAGTTTGCTGAGAAAGATTTATATATTTACGAGAAAGAGGCTGAGAGTATGGATGTCCGCTCGCTCGTGCAGGTAGTGAAAAAGGCAGAACAGGTGACGCGAATATTTGACTCGCTTTATAGGGAACGGTCTCAACTGTATGCAAAGCTCCTTTCTCGAGGTCTGTTTTCCAGAAAAAAAGCTGTCCTGGCACGGATCGCAACGATAAATCAGAGGGAGCGAAGGGTTGTGCAGGCGTTGAGGCTTGGAAAAGATCTGACCGTCACATCCGTCGATGACTGCCTCGGCGATCCTGAGTTCATGAGAGCGCTTGTGCATGAGATAGGGAATGTCTCTGATCTTGTGGTCAATCTTAAGGCAGTGGATTCATATTTTTCAAGCATCCTTGATGCTCAGGAAAGATTCCTGGATGCAGAGCTGAATGCAGTGAACAGCCAGTCCTGGAAAGAGGTCATGATCGAACTTGTGCGATTGAAAGAGATCATTGAAAGCTATAAGGGCGCATTGCATGTTCTTGAGGAAAAGGTCTTCTCTCCTGTTGATCTTGTGCAGGATCTTGAGCAAAGGAAGGACGCATTGGCGGACATCCGTGATTTGATCGTTGAAATTAGCGTCTTTGTCTTGCTCTTCGTAGGCACTGATGTTGCTTTTCGGTCGTGGAATGAAGGGAAGTTTTTTATCAGCGGGAACATGCCTCCGATTCCTGTGCTCCTCAAGTTCATCGGCATCGCGTCAGTCATCGCCTATCTGCAGGTGCCATCGAGGCTGATCTCTGGAGTTAAGGATTCTTTTGAGAGCATAAAGAGTTCAATTGAGAAGCTGCAACTTGGGGGGAAGGACACGTCGTTATAGAGAGGAGCTCACATCTGTCCGTCTTGGTTGAACCGTTTTATCAGCCGTTCGA
Organism: archaeon; assembly: GCA_020057445.1. Taxonomy (GTDB): domain Archaea; phylum Nanobdellota; class Nanobdellia; order Woesearchaeales; family JAHJEM01; genus JAHJEM01. The sequence goes on from JAGVFV010000050.1 coordinate 12,913, forward strand.
CGACTATGTTTGGCGCGTAGCCCTTCCTTCCGCATGCCTTGACGAATTCGTCGTAGGTGGGCTTGTCGATGTTGTAGTCGATCCGTACTTTCTGGGGTCCTTTTGGTGTTGCTGCCATGGATACACCTCCTTGATGTGGATATTATTGGATGAATTTCCAAGCATTGTTTTTAAATGTGCTCGTGTCAGCGGACAATCTTCTCCGCAGAAGATTCGAGCTGCTTCCTGATGCCGTCTATCATCGCGACAGTCATCGTCCTGATGTCGAATTGCGGTCTCCATCCCCAGTCTTTACGGGCGTCATCATCGATGACGTATGACGGCCAGTTGTCGGCGATGTCTTGATGATCATCAGGAGTATACGTGGCAGTGAATCCGGGGATGAGCTTTTTGATCTGCCATTCCAGCTCTTTTGGTGAGCAGGAGAATCCTTGTATGTTGTAGCTTGTGCGTATGTTGATCTTGCTTGCATCAGCGTCCATGAGTTCTATCGTCGCTCGGACACAATCATCCATGTACATGAGGGGGAGTCTTGTGTCTTCCCGTAAGAAGCAGTCGAAAGATCCCTTGGTGACTGCGTCATGGATCATCCATGCGGCATAATCTGTCGTCCCTCCGAGGGGGAGCTGCTTGTAGCTGATGATGCCTGGGTAGCGCAATGACCTGACGTCGACTCCGAATTTCCGATGATAGTTTGCGCAGAAGAGTTCCCCTGCTATTTTTGTCGCGCCATAGAATGTCTCGACAGGCTCTGTGATCGTGTGCTGGGCTGCGGATTTTGGCGTGGTCTTTCCAAAGGCTGCGATGGATGATGGCCAGAAGATCCTCAGCTGGTATTCTCTGGCGAGGTCGAGCACATTGAAGAGACTGCCGAGATTCACATCTCTTGCGAGGAGCGGTTCTTGTTCCCCTTTTTTGCTGATGATTCCTGCAAGATGATAGATGGTGGTGATCTTCTCGTCTTTGATGATGCCTTCGATGTCTGCTTTTTTTGTGGCATCAAGGAACCTGAAGTGGTGTTCTTTGTGCTCTTTATTGTCAGAAGTGATGACGTTTTCCGCTCCGTGCTTTGCCCGAAGCGCAGGGACGAGCTCTGATCCGATCTGGCCGAGCGCGCCTATGACGAGTATCTTTTCCATCAAGGATCACCGTGGTAGAGGAAGGAGGTTTTGTTTATATGCCTTGCGTCAAGATATTATCAGTCAATGGAGAAGGAGGGAGGTTGGGGGCTTGAGGCAGATGATGTGATAAGCTGTCAAGGAGAGGAGATATTCATAGCGAGGACGATTAATGGATGTGTCAAGAACTGCCGGGCTATAAGCCACTGAAGCGTGCAGTTCTTGATCATGCTCAGAAACCGCCATCTTACTCCGAGCTGAAGCAGGGAGATTGCGATTGGCGGTTTCTGACATTTCAAGAAGGGAAAATGCGGTCTCCGTATCGATCATTTGAGCGTGGAAAGGCGCTGCGACATAGACTGGGAAGGGAAGCAGTGTCTTTCCCATCTCCTGTTCAAGTCGTTTTGCGAAGAACAGCTGAAGATGGTCTGTCGTCAATGGTCGTATGGTCAATTCATACATGGCCGCAAGTTCGCGTTCATCCATTGGACGCTCTCATGTGATAGGATGTACTTAAATGTGCGCAATCTTTAAAACAGGAGAGGAACTTCGGCAGAGGATGTTTGAGATTATCGCTAAAGAGGGAAGGGCAAGGAGCGGTATCCTGCACACAAGATCGTATGCAGTGCATACTCCTGCGTTCATGCCGGTGAATACCAAGGCTGCTGCGAAGTTTGTCACTGCGAGGGATCTTGTCGAGATGGACGTGCAGGCGATCATCTGCAATGCGTTCATCCTCTACCTGAAGCCGGGACTGAAGAAGGCAGGGGACATCCATGAGTTCATGCATTTCAAGCGGGCAGTCTTCACTGATTGCGGCGCCTTCCAGATGCTGAAAGAATCGTTCTTCATCGGATATACTGATCACGGGATAAGGTTCAAGGATCCTTTTTCAGGAAAGCCGATCCTCTTGACTCCGAGGGACATCATGAAGATCCAGACAGCGCTGAACAGCGATGTCGCCATGGCACTTGACAACCTTCCCAGGCACACCCATTCGCGCGAGGAGATGGAAGATGCTGTGAAGATGACGATCGAGTGGCATAAGACGTCAAAAGAAGTGCACGACAGCCTGTGGGAAGGGAAGAAGGAAGACGAAAGGCAGCGCATCTTCGGGATCGGACAGGGAGGATATCATGAAGACCTGCGAAAGTCTTGCCTGAGGGAGCTGCTCAGATTGGATTTTGACGGCTATGCCCTCGGAGGCCTGTGCATCGGCGAGGACAAGAAGCACATGCCTGACATGATACGGGCAAGCAAAGAAGTAATCCCGGAGGATAAGCCAGTATACTTGATGGGTGTCGGAAGCCCGGAAGACATCCTTGATGGAGTCGCAGAAGGAGTCGACATCTTCGACTCTGCCTATCCGACGATGCTTGCGAGGCACAGCCAGATCTTCACGTGGGACGGTTACCTGAATCTGAAGACCTCGAAGTTTTCAGATGATGAAAGGCCGCTTGATCCTCACTGCGACTGCTTCGTCTGCAAGAACCACACACGAAAGTACATCTACCATGTGTCATCACTCCAGGAGCCGACAGCCCACATCCTGAAGTCATACCATAATCTATATTTCTTGCAGGCGCTCGTCAAGCGATGCAGGACAGAGATAGAGAAAGGGACGTTCGGGGAGTTCAGGAAGGGGATGAAGGAGAAATACGGGTGCTGAAACCTTACACTGCAACAAATCAGCTCATTGGACAACAAATTCTTGACAAAATATTTAAAGATACGAGGCAGGGAAACAATCTGTGAAAAACCTGCCAGCAATCCTGATTTCAATAGTCGGAATTGTCGCGTTGGTCGGAATCATGGTGCTCCTTCTACCAAGGCAGCAGCTTCCTGAAAAAGCGGCGGTAGGACAAGGGATAGCGGTGGCAAATCCTGTTGCGGAAGTGAATGCAGATGATTCTAATCCGACCGATGCGACTCTAGAAAAGACCTACGAAGGGACAATCACGCTTCTCGCCATCGACGACTTCAACAACACGAACAACAGCAGGACAGCTGTCATGCTGGATACTGGGAAGGAATGGATTGAACTGAAAAATCCAGATTTGAAGACGATAAAGCCAGGGTCGAAAGTGCGATTGACAGGAATTATGAACAACGGCAAAATTGATGTTTCTGATTATGAACTCCTTCAATCACGGCATGTCCCTGGTCCAGAATTCCACTTAGGCGATTATCCTGTCTTGGTGATTATGGGTGAGTACGGCAATCTGCCTTTTGATACGGGGTTTACCGCTGATTTCGTGAATAGATTAATTTTTGGTGACATGCCTTCAGCCGTTGATTACTATGATGAGGTTTCCTATCAAAAGACCCATTTGACCGGCGAATTTCATGGTATCTATTACCTCGGTGATAGTGCTCCTGAAGGAGAAACTTGCTGGCATCGTGAGTCTGCAATGAAACAGGCATTGATGGATGCTGCAGCTGATGATGTTGATTATCAACAATACAAGGGTTTTGTTTTCGTCCTTCCAGTCACCTACGGCTGTGGTCTCTCTTACTCTTTGCTCGGCCCTTTTGAATCTAATACACCTGATGGTGTCGTTCTTCACTCGGAAGTTACCCTGAATGTATATGGCAACCCTGACTTGAATTACTGGGGATTTGTGGCAACTCACGAATTAGGCCATTCCCTCGGCACCCCACACTCAAACTATGCAAATTGCGGACAGGCGTATTTTGGGGATGACTTATTCCAATGCCAGAATTGGGAGTATGGGAATGTGTATTCTACCATGGGGCTTGGATATTGGCTTCATTTTACTGCAAACTTCAAAAATCAGCTGGCCTGGCTTGATGATGAAAACATGATTACCGCAGAATCTGGTGGTCTATTCATGCTTTCGCCATTAGAGACTCAGGGAGGAATCAAGCAGTTGCTTGTTCCTTGGGGATTTGCCTCAGATTTTCCTTTTACAAATCTTGATGGTGAAAGTAATGGTGGGGAGTTTGGAAATTATTCTTTTGAATACCGGCAGCCAAGTGGGTATGATCTTGACGAATATTGGCCGCTTCCTCCTGAATTCAAGAAATACGGTGTATTTGTGACTTTTAGGAGCATGTTTTTGAATCCACCTGCTGATTGGATGGCTTGGGCGTGGACTACAGATAACCTTGTAGGGACACATCAGCCTGACGGTTCTTACTGGCCGCAAAAGGATGCCGTCCTATCGGCAGGCGAGGGTTACCATGATAATCAGATCGGAATGAGCCTTAATGTGCTGTCTACTGATCCAGAGGGCGCGCTCGTTGAAATTGTACGTGATCCTTCTCTTTGCAGACGTGATTTTCCTATTATACGGCTCGTTTCTAAGTTTCCAGCAGGCGCTGTCGTTTCAGGAATTCCTGTTACGTATCTTTTTTCCTTGAGGAATGCTGATTCTCCTGAATGTTTAGCAAGTGGCTATGATATTTCAGTTGAAGGATTGACAGGATGGCAGTATATCTTGTCACCTACGACAAACGTAGAGCCTGGTCATGAAATGCAGTTTTCTGTCACTACCTCTTCTCCAGCACAGAGTAGTGTCGGGAATTATTCTTTCAATGTTTCAGTGAAAAATCAGAATCATTTCCGTTACGACACTCATATTTCATCTTCATACATTATCAGACTACCTGGTGGGGCGTCTCCTTTCTTCGACAAGAGGCCGATGGTAGCAAGGTAAATCAATACTTTTTTATTCCTCTGCTTTTTTCAGATGTCCGTGGC